>JAQCFT010000304.1 GCA_027619545.1 Verrucomicrobiota bacterium
CCCGCGGGGACTTGACCGTTGGCGGGTAAAGCCGGTTTGACGGTGAACGAGCCGTTTTCGGTTGCATCGAGGATGACTTTAAAGGATTCCGCCCGGGCTGATGAAAATGGGATGGATGACATGATGAACAAAGTGCAGACGAGATTGATTACTTGATTTGTGATCTTTTGCATTTATCCCGATGCTAGGACACATGGCATTTATAAAGAGCAATCACCAAACTTGATCTGAAAAGTGCCAGGGGATGGAGGGAATGCAAATTGAGAAGCCATTGGGTCGCGGTATGTGTCAGACTAACAGGATGTGATAGAATGTGAAACTGTTGGTTCCCCAATCCAAAAATCCTGTGCATCCTGATAATCCTGTCTGAAAAATGTCGAATCTCCAGCACCTTGGGATTAAACTTGGCAAATGAGAGGCCCATATCGTTTCCAGATCCTTTTTGCTGTGACTGCTTTGCTGTTCACTTGTCTGATGTCTCTCGATATGACGGCGGATGATGCGTTGGTATTGGACATCAAGCGCAAGGGTGGCCAGGTGTTTGTGCATGAGGAATCGGGACGGATTGTCGAGGTCCATTTCAATGGCCATACGCGGCTGGATAAACGATTGTTTGAAAGGATCAGTAAAGAAAAAGCCATCACCGATCTTTCTCTGGAACAAACTCCGGTAGGCGACAAGGAACTGGAAATGTTGTCTGAGTTGTCCAATCTGGAGTGGCTCAATCTATACAAGACTCAAGTCACCGACACTGGTTTGGAACACATTGCCAGGTTAAATCGTTTGAAAGGCCTGCCGATCGGTGAGACCAAAATAACGAACAAAGGACTTGGATTATTGAAACCCCTCCAGCAGCTGGAATACCTCGGCTTGCGCAAAACAGCAGTCACGGATCAAGGGCTCAAGAAGTTGATATCGTTTCCCCATCTCAAAGAACTACACTTGGGGGAAACGCAGGTGACAGATGATGGATTGCGACATTTGAGTGCCTTGACCGGTCTGACAAAACTCTGGCTGCACGATACCGAGGTTTCCGATGAAGGATTAAAGTCTTTGGGTGAACTGAAGCAACTCCGGCAATTGATGATCTACAATACGAAAGTGACAGCAAAAGGATTTGAATACCTGCATGCGACATTGCCGGATTGTTTGATTTTGTATCACGTGGGGGATTGATTTCTCCTAGACAGGATTGGAAGGGTGTGCTGGATTCCAATCATTCAGCCCACTACTCTTCTCCCTATCTGCGATAATCCGGCAAATCTGCGGTTAAAATAAAGTGACGTTTGAGATGCTGCAACATGGATTCGGAAGCGAAGCCAGATCGGCGGTGACTGTTTATCGCGGAGCGGACTTTTCGGAACACGCATCGCCCGTCGCAGATAATTATTCCGGAGCTAGGAGCCTTTTTGCCTTTTCGTTTCAGCCGGGTTTTTATCTGCGGGACACACATGTTGTCAATGGAGCCCTAGAGTTCAATGTTCTTGGTGAACTAGGGATCGGATCGAAGTTTAATTTGAAAACGAGCACCGACCTTCGGACTTGGGTGCCCATGGGGCTTTCACATGAATTGATTGACGGGCAGAATGTCATCAATGATTTGATAAATCCTGAAAATTCTTATCAGTTTTTCCGAGTGGTTGAATTGAACGGTGATTGAGTTATATGGTTGCCGAAGAATTTATCGGGAAGAGTGAGCATTCAATGGTATGAAGTGGTATTCGGAAGAGGATCCGTTTTTCCTGTTTTTTAACAGGTAGTTGCGCGTTCTATTGAATCTGACTTGGCGTCTTCAGGCTTATTTCAACCCGAGGTTTTTCAGCCTATAGAGATGCACGTCCCAAGGTTCGAAAACATCTTGAAAACTTCCGTTATTGGCAGTCAGGCTTCGATCTTCTCCGATCACATTCACTTTTATTTGTCCTGTCATATCATAGATTTGGAATGTGGCTTCTGTCTTCTGGTTTCGCATTCCTACGGCAAATAGATACGTTGTTTCACCATGTTTTTTTAGCATTGTAGCAATGGGTGCATCGTCAGGTTCGGTGACGACATGAACTGCATCCGCTATGGTCGGACTGTTGATGACTGGAGCCAAATCGGTGATTTGATGGTTGAGGTTGGTGACAGCTCGAAGCATTTCGGGATCGTCCAAAAGCGCCGCTTCGCGAAACACGGGTTTGAATTGATGAATAAAATAGATCAATCCTCGTGAACCATGGATGATGGACATCCATGCTTCGCAGCGAACTTCGTGGGGAGTGGGTTTTCGATCGACATTGCTGATGTGGGTGCATTCCAGGCAATTCCACACGGTGCGGGGTTTGCTCCATTCAATGAGCCTTTCCACACCTCGCCCTACATACCAGAGGTTTCCAGCGATTTCCGGGTCCCTGTGCACGGCTGGGTAAATGTCAAAGGAAGCAATATCGCAGCCTTGAACATATTCGGGGTAATCTTCGGGATGGTTCCTTCTCACTCCCCGACCAATGTAATTGTCCCACGCCACGCCCTGTCCCAAGTTTAAGAGGACGGGTCTGGATGGATCGGCTTTTTTGATCGCCTGATAGTCCTCCAAAATTTTTGAAGGCAGGATGGGGGGACCATATCCATCACCTTCCTTCAAAGCCTGAGCATTGTCCGGTTCGTCACCATGCATCCAGCCGATGATCGTAGGGTCTTCCAGATTTCGAAGTGCCACTTCATTTTGGTCACAGATCACCTTCATTCCCGCAGCTTTCAATTGGCTCAATTGATTCTCCGTGGGCCCCTTCCAGAGACCGATATAAACGTTGAATCCCGCCTGACGAAATTGCTCGGCGCGAGATGGGTTTTGAAGCCAAACGGCCAAGGGGAAAAAGCTTTCACTGGTCGATGGTCCGTTGGGCCACTGGCTGTAATGACCTTGGGTAAAGGAAGTGACCGGCTCATCGGAGATGATCGGTTGAGATGGCGTAAGGAATGAGCATGCCGTCAGCAGGTTGAAGAACATGTATTTCATACCAGATATTCTAGTTCTGTGTAAGAGTGGGTGCAACCTTCGTTCCTGTGAGTGGATTGGCGCGGATTTGGGACGAGAAGTTTTCCTTGCGCCTTGAATTTGGAGGGTAAATCAAGAATTAAGCAAAAGCAGCCCCGAATGATTCCGGGGCTGCTTTCATGGGATGATTGAAAACAATCAAAGGAAGGCTTTCATACTTTACTGCTCAGCCACCTTACGGCTTAAACGGTAGAATTGTTGCTGCTCCGTTGTCGATGCGGTGAAAAATTCCAATCCGTTGGTTTCGTCAAACCCTATGCTGGCATTGTCGACCGGGGTCCATTCTCCTCCAAGGTCAGACGTGGCCTCCAACGTGAACAGCCCGCCATCCACCTGCGGCCAGCTGATTTTGAGCTCCCCCGGAATGCTTTGAGTGACCGCCAGCGTGGGGGTTTTCGGAAGTTTGGTGATGTCATCCAACACCAGGACGGGGAAGGTCAGGATATCGCTTTGGTTGTCGAAGATGTCCGTCACGGCAATTTCCACGGTATAATCTCCGAGAAAGACCGGCAGGTATTCCACTTTGATTCCAGCCAAACCATCTTCCGGGATCAGGACAAAATTGTCTTCGAAAAAGACATCATAGACATCCCAGGTTTCCGGATCTCCCACTCGATTCTCGGTGTAGTAGACGGGAATCAGTTTTCCGCCTGGCGCCAGTTGGACATCCGCAACTGCGGAAAGAGTATCTTGTGCCGAGTTCAGCACCTGAATGATCTGTCCTGATTCTTCTCCGAGTTCGGTGATCAGAATCACTTCAACGGGTTCGGTTTCTCCCGGGGCAACGTAGTCGGCGTAGCTGATCATGATGTTGGATCCTGATTCCTGATACCAACCGCCCAAATAGGGTTGACCATCATCGGGCGAACTCGAAATGGTCACGGCTGTCGTGTCCCAATAGAGTTCATATTCTCCAGGACCATCCGCCAAACCTGTCGCAATTTCTCCCAGGTAAACATGTTCGTTGGGATCTTCCGTTTCCAGGTTGCTGACCAATGCCGCATAAAATCCGTAGGCGTCGTTTCCTTCCTTCAAGTTGAAAACCAGCGATGCTGGGTCGTCCAAGGATCCTACGAAGACCACATCGCCCGCTCCTTGGTCGTTTCCGCCGTTTCTACGTGCGGATCCGCTGTTGCCAACACTGACACCTGGCCCTCCTGTATCCGCTCCGTAGGCCCTGGCTACATCTCCCATGAAACCTTGCCATGCGGCATCTGGTAATGCATTGAATGCAAGGTCCAGATAGGTGTTGTTTTCAGTGACGCCTTTGGTTGGAAAGTAAATGGATAAACCATGCACCCTGCCTGTTCTTTTTGTCCCTGCCGACATGCCCAAAACCATGTCATCGATCGAGCGACTTACTGCCTGGGCGCTGGTTTTGATGCTGGCATTGAAGGAAGAGTGGTTCGCAATGCGATCGGCAAATTCACCGAGATCGATGTAGTCGGTGGGTTTGTTGATTTCCTCAAGGCTACCGATGTTGTAGTGAACCGTTTGACGTTGGAGGCTCAGCGGAGCATTGTTTCCGCTGCTCAGTGCTGTTCGCAGGCCTTTGGCAAGCTGGTTGAGGTTTTGCGAAAAGGCGTTGAATTTGTTCAAATCAAACGTGGCATGCACTTTGAGTGCTTGATCAACCTGGGTTTGGTGGTGGGCATCCCAAACCGGAACTTCCTTGCGACCATATTCCATGATATCCATGGTCGGGTCCTCTTTCAGGAGTCGCAGTTCGCCACCGTATTCCAAGCCGTCACCGTAATCCAGTTCAGCGTTGGCAATAAACAGATCACAATATCCCACAAAATCCACCAAAACTTCCGCTCCTCCCATGAGACAAGTGTCGAATGCAATGAAATCCAGTTTCGATACCGTGTTTTGTGACATGGTATCATTGAGCGCCTTTTTGATCACTGCCGTGGATAGTCCGTCGGTGTGTGTTGTTCCATCCTGGGTATCACCGCCGAATCCCTGCCATTGGCCGCCGTGGTTCCAGAAAATGACTCCGTAGCGATCGGCCGGATAGGTCTTGAATCCCCAGTTCAGAAAGTCTTTCAGCGTGCTGTCCTGATCCATGTTCAAGGATTCCGGTAGTCGTCCAACTGATTGGGAATTGAAGGTGTTTGGATTGTTGTCTGTGTCAGATCCAACAAGGTATCGTGTGATGCCTGAATGCACTGTTTGAGGAATTCCGGACTCCACGGCAAAGGTCGCAAATTCCCGGTCGGATGCGTTGAAATCGGCTTGGAGAACAATGTTGAATCCTTCGCCGCTGCCGCACTGTTCCATTTCCAACATGTCGCGAACGAGGCTGTAGGAAAGGTTGTGGTCACCATGTCCGTAGATCAGAATGGTCCACGTGTTTCCATTGGTTCCTGGATCGGTCGTTCCTCCGTCTTCTGTGACGGACAATGATGCCGGATTGCTCACTACAAATTCATCTTCACCCACCGAGGCCACCGCTGCGTAATTTCCTTCGTCCTGTTTGGTTGCGGAAACGATGGTGTAAGTGGCGCCCGTGGCTCCTGCGATGGCTTCCTCATTCTTGAACCACTGGTATTGGATGGCTCCCGTTCCGCCTGTTGCGACCACGGTAAAAGTCGCACTGCCACCTGCTTGAACGGTCAGGTCAGATGGTTGCTTGGCAATGAGAAGAGGCTCGTTGGGGGTTGGCTCTTCGCCACCAAATTGAAAACCGTCCAGCCAGGCTTTGTCCTGTCCGCCGGATCCTTCATCATCTTTCTCGTATATCCAGCTCAGTTCATGAACCCCTGCTGTCAGTTCGACATCCACCTTTTGCCAGTCGACTTCCCCTGAGATCTCGGCCGTCAGTTCACCATCCACAAGAAGATACAGGAAATCAAAACCTTCTTCGCTGGAAACTTTCCACCAGAAACTACCTGAGACAGGTCCTTCCACGGCTAGATAGACTTCAGCCGACTCGGCATTTCCGATGGATGTGCTGGCGAGGGCGTCGACTCCATCGGCGGTCACGGCGCTTTGGGATGCCCAGTTTCCGTCGGCTTCAAATTCCAGGCCGCTGGTATCCAGTGCGGTATTCACGACATCAGGCGATTGTGCC
>JAQCFT010000011.1 GCA_027619545.1 Verrucomicrobiota bacterium
CTAGATGAATCCCACCAAGAACCATTCAGAGAATGCTCCGAAATCATCGGCCGATACGAGAGATCTCAGTCGTCGGGGGTTTTTACGAAAATCTTTGACCGGGGCGACCGGTTTGGCGGCCTTGGCTGCCAGTCTTTCACCTCTCAAAGATTTCGATTCCTTCAGCTCGGTAGAGGCTTTTCTTCAGAAACATTACCGGGAATTATCGCCGGAAGAGTTGAAAGATGTCCTGACCCGGATCGAATCGGAAGTGGAACGTGAGTACGGAATCCGCCCTCATGTCAAGGACCTGAAACCCATGGACGGTGTGGAATTCGCTTACGCGTTGAATCTGACCCGTTGCATTGGTTGTCGCAAGTGCGTGCATGCCTGTGTGGAGGAGAATAACCAATCCCGCAGTCCTGAACTTCAATATATTCGAGTCCTGAAGATGCCCAATGGCACCTTCGATCTCGAAAAAGGCGATCACCACTACGAAACACCAACCGTGCCTGAGGAAGGATCGTATTACATGCCGGTTCAATGCCATCAGTGTAAGAAACCTCCCTGCGTAAAGGTGTGTCCCGTGGAGGCGACCTGGCAGGAATCGGACGGGATCACGGTTGTTGACTACGACTGGTGCATAGGTTGCCGTTATTGTCAGGCGGCGTGTCCTTACGGCGCTCGCCAGTTCAATTTTGTCAAACCTTCGATTCCCAAGGAAAAGATCAATGAAGAAATGTCCTACCTGGGAAACCGCCCTCGAACAGTAGGCGTGGTGGAAAAATGTCATTTCTGTATTCAACGCACTCGGGCTGGTCGTTATCCTGCTTGCCTGGAGGCCTGCCCGACCGGAGCCCGTAAATTCGGAAACGTTCTGGATCCGGAAAGCGAAATATCTCACATCCTCAAGAACAAGCGAGTCTTCGTTCTTAAAGAGGAAGTCGGAACTTTACCTAGGTTTTTTTACTACTTCGACGTCTGATTCTCATGATACGTTCCTATCTCCTTTTTCTGCTCCGATGCGGCCGAGTCGCTCTCAAAGGTGACTGGCGTTACCATGGATGGTTGGCTTTCCTGTTTATTGTCAGCCTCATCGGTTTGAATGCCTACATGAAGCAACTGGTGCATGGTTTGGCCATTACCGACTTAAGTAACGATGTTTCCTGGGGTGTTTATATTGCCAATTTCACTTTCATGGTTGGCATTGCCGATGCGGCTGTGATGCTGGCAATTCCCGTGTATATCTATCGAAACAAATCACTGAGTGACTTGGTGATTTTCGGTCAACTTCTCGCGGTTGCTGCCATCATCATGAGTCTGGCGTTTGTGGTTGTGGATCTGGGACGACCGGACCGTTTCTTGCATTTGTTACCCGGTATAGGAAAAATGAATTTTCCCGAATCCATGTTGAGTTGGGATGTGATTGTTCTAAACGGTTATCTGCTGCTCAGCGTTTACATCTGTGGTCATCTATTATACAGCCGTTACAAAGGACATGAACCCCGCGCCTGGTTTTACGTTCCGTTTGTTCTCTTTTCAGTCTTCTGGGCCGTCTCACTGCACGCTGTTACCGCATTTTTGTATGTTGGATTAGGTGGGAAACCCTTTTGGAACACCGCGATTGTAGGCCCAAGGTTCATCGCTTCCGCTTTCGTTTCCGGACCGGCATTGGTTATTTTGGCATTTCAATGCATCCGACGCGTGACAGCCTACAAAATACCTGATCAGGCCATCCTGACCCTGCGGAGTATTGTTCAGGTAGCGATGTTCGTGAACATTTTCTTATTGCTTAACGAACTGTTCAAAGAATTTTATACCGATAACTTGCATGTTTCCGCCGCGAAATATTTATACTTCGGGTTGCATGGGCATTATTCATTGGTTCCCTGGATATGGACGGCTGTGGTGTTCAATTTCACGGCAATGATTCTGCTCGCCCTTCCTAAGTCGCGCAGTTTGCGGTATCTGAACGTTGCATGTTGTTTGGCCATTGTGGGGATATGGATCGAGAAAGGCATGGGGATGGTTGTTCCCGGATTCATTCCGACTTCACTGGGGGATATCACCGACTATACCCCGACTTTCAATGAGACCCTGATCTGTTTTGGAATTTGGGCATTTGGATTGCTTTGTTACACCTTGTTCATTCGAATGTCTCTGCCGGTGCTTGAAGGGAAATTCACCTTCTCCAATGCTGGTGACTGGAAAAAACGCGACGACCTTCGTTTGGAGGAATCCGTTTCGCGAACCACGAATCCATCTGCATGAACGAACGATTGAATGCACAGGATGCCGAGCGCGCATTGGGTGATCATGCTCATGATAAAGGGCTTGCTATCCACGCCACCTACGGCCCCGATCTCAATTGGGAATCGCTGCTTGATCTATTGAATGATCGGGAATGTGTCCGATACCCTTGCACGATCAAGTTTGATTCCACCCAACTTCAAGCCGGTGAATTTGCCTATCCCCAACCACTCGGAGATCGACCTGAGGATGGTTTTGTCATCCTTGTTCACCAGCATTTTGAAGATCGTAAAAAGGACGTGCCAGCCTTGGTCCTTTACCAGCTCGTAGCCGTTAATTACGGTAAATTCGCCTCCGACTCAGATGCCGAGCGTTTCGGTGCCGCAGCCTTGGGCATGGAAGTGGACGCATACTACCACTATATCTGCCAACTGGCAGACGAACTCCAATAAGAATCCTTTGAGGATTAACCAACCCCACCTTCCCTACGTTCCAATGCGGCAAAACGTGGCGTCCCGTCGCCTCCTCTCGTGGTGTAACTGTTCACAACAGCCGTATAAAGGGATCTGCTTAACGAATGATTTACTATGGGAATTCCAATATTTTGCAAAAATGTGAATACCAATCAAACGACTCCATACGCCAACATGGCTTCGGCGACTTTGATGAAGCCGGAGAGGTTGGCTCCTTGGACGTAGTCAACGGTGCCGTCTTCTTGTTTGCCGTTGAGGACGCATTTTTCATGTATGTCTCGCATGATGTGCTTGAGCTTGGCGTCGACTTCGTCACGGCTCCAGGAGAGGCGCAGGGCGTTCTGGCTTTGTTCCAGTCCGGATACCGCTACACCGCCCGCGTTGGCGGCTTTGCCCGGTGCATATAAGATTCCGGCATCTCTGAAAGTGCGTATGCCGCCGGGTTCTGTGGGCATGTTGGCTCCCTCTGCAATGGCCATGAGTCCATTGCTCAGCAATGCTTTTGCCTCTTCTTCATTTAGTTCGTTCTGTGTTGCGCACGGAAAGGCGATTTGACAGGGAACATGCCAGGGGCGTTTCCCCTCATGAAATTCAGCTTTGGGGAAAAGGTTGGTATATGTGTGAATGCGCTTTCGCTGTACCTCTTTGAGATCCTTGATGGCTTCAAGTTTTTCGGCATCGATTCCATCGGGATCATAAATGAATCCACTGGAATCGGAAATGGTCAGGACTTTGGCTCCAAGCTCCAGTGCCTTTTCAACGGTATATATGGCAACGTTGCCAGAACCACTGACGGCAACGTTTTTTCCTTCCAGGGAGTCGCCATTGCGTTCGAGCATGTTTTGGCAGAAATAGACAGCGCCATACCCGGTGGCTTCCTTGCGGACCAGGCTGCCGCCGAAGGACAGACCTTTTCCGGTCAGGATGCCGGTGAAGCGGTTTTCCAGTCTTTTGTATTGTCCGAATAAAAACGAGATTTCCCTTGCTCCTACCCCGATATCGCCAGCCGGAACATCGGTGTCTTCTCCGATGTGGCGATGTAATTCAATCATCAATGATTGGCAATATCGCATGACTTCGCGTTCGCTTTTTCCTTTGGGATTGAAGTTCGAACCGCCTTTTGCTCCGCCCATGGGAAGTCCGGTGAGGCTGTTCTTGAAGACTTGTTCAAAACCCAAAAATTTCAGTACGCTCAGGGTTACCGAAGGGTGGAATCGAAAACCTCCCTTATACGGACCGATGGAATTGTTGAATTGAACCCGCCATGCCCGATTGGCACGGACACGACCTTTGTCGTCCTCCCATGTGACGCGGAAGATGACGATGCGGTCGGGTTCGGTCATTCGCTCCAAAATCTGAGCATCCCGGTATTTCCGGTTTTCAAGGATATAAGGAAGGACAGAAGCGGCCACTTCCTCAACGGCCTGGTGGAATTCGAGTTCGCCGGGATTTCGGCGAATCAATCCTTTCATGAACTGATTCAGTTCGGATTTAATGGCGGCAGGCATGTGCTGTTTTCAAGGGTATCGTTACAGTTCCGGTTCACTCGTCGGCAGATGGACGTTCCATCTTGAATACGCCGTGATCGTATTTGGAATCATACGTGGCATTGTAAATCCCATTGGTGGCGAAGCCTTCATAGGCATAAACGCCTCCGGCCAGTTTGCCCAAATTGGCTTTTCCGTTGAAAGCATGGCCAGCGGGAATGTCTTGTGCTTCCATGTCAACCGAGTAAGAGAAGCTGAGGATGCGTTTGTATTTTGCGTGATACCATGCGTGATAGGTGCCGTCGGAATTCTCGGTGATCAGGGCTCTCAGTCGGCCATGGTGACCGTTCACGTCACTGAGCCAGGTGCCTTCCCATGCGCCTGTCAATGCTTCTTTAGCGTACGTCGTTGCTTTGGATTGCTCTGCTTTCCATGCACGATGAAATCCGGAACAGCCGCTTGTCATCCATAGTAATGATGCAAGGCACAGCAGCTTGATGTAAGGATGGATGTTTTTGCTTCTCATGGTTCAATGGTTGAGGGGGTTCTCATACCAGATCACTCCCAGATTGTCTCGTTCCTCGCAGGTCATGACGTCCAGGTCGCCATCCGCATCCAGATCGAGTATTTCGATTCGATCGAATTTGATGCCCATCGGACCGGCGATATCGTGATAAACCGGTGTGTTGTTGTCGGTCGATGCCGCGGGGGTAAACCAGGCCATGCCGGATTTACCGTCTGAAGCGCTTTCGCATGTTAAAACGATATCCGGTTGCCCATCTTGATTGATGTCGCCCTGTCTAACGGCTTTGGCGCGGCTCATCCATGTGGGCATTTCGAATGCGTCCAGTTTCCAGTGCGTCGAGAAGGGTGAGTCCGCTTTGAGTTGCCAGGTGAGGTTGGGTTTGACCGACATCCAGACGGTCATGCCTGAACCTTTCTTATCGGCTTTCCAATCCAGAAAGAGCACTTCATTTCCGACAGGGCCTATGCGGTGTTCTTCCCATGACCGGGGAGAATCAACTCCTTTTTGCCCGATACGGTTTTCCAACCACAGCGCGCCGCTCTCAGGGCCTTTACGGTCGGATACAAGGATATCCAGATCTCCGTCGTGATCCGCATCAAAGGTCATGATGGACATGATCCAACCGGCATCGCAGATCGGGTGCCATTTCCAGGCGTTTAGATCGCTTCTTTCCTCAGGTGCTTCAAGCCAGCCTACCTGAGCGCCCGATCCTTTTGCCCCAAGGATCAGATCGGTCGAACCGTTTCCATTGAGATCCGCAGGTGTGGAGAACATCCACATGGCTTGCTTTTCCAGGCAGGGGATGGGTTCGGTTTTCCATTGTTTGGCATCGAGGTAATGATCCGTGGTTTGTGGCGCCCAGTGGACAAACACGGATCTTGTCTGTCCTTCGCACGAACTGATCACGTCAAAGATACCGTTGCCGTCCACATCCATGAAGACAGCGTCTTCAGGGGATCGGACTTCTCCGACGATAACCGATGGCCAGGGTTGCTTGACGTGGTCATGCCCAGGGTGAAGGTAGACTTTTACCTGACCACCTTCTTCCCATCCCGTGGCAATATCAAGCAGGCCGTCTCCATTGACATCGCGGAGTCGTACGCCGTCAGCCCCTTGCGAGCTATCGTCAATGGTGTGGCGTTTCCATTCGGCGTTGGCAGTCCGAGCACCTGCTGTTAGGAGCAGAGCCACGCCAAGGCACATGGTTTCAACGAGGCTTGATGTTTGTAAATGAGGTTGCATTTATACAAAGATCAGGGACGCACCGCGGTTCCGTCCCGGCGGCGGAGGGGGCTCCAATAGCCGGGGTGTTCCGGGAAGGGATGTTTTGCCGCGGCTTCTTCATTGATGTCAATGCCCAGTCCGGGTGCTTCGGGAAGGTGCATGTAGCCATTTTTCATGGTGGGGGCTCCAGGAAAGACTTCCCGCATGGCATCGTTGAAATGAACGCTTTCCTGAATACCGAAGTTGTGGATGTTCATGTCCAGATGGGCGTTGGCCGCATGGCCGACAGGTGAAAGGTCGCCGGGACCGTGCCAGGCACTGCGCACATCAAAATGTTCCGCCAGCGTGGCCAGTTTGCGGGCGGGAGTGAATCCTCCGATCTGGGTGATGTGCACACGTATAAAATCGATCAGTCGTTCTGTGATCAAGGGCACCCATTCGTGCGGGTTGTTGAACAATTCGCCCATGGCGATGGGGACGCTTGTTTGTGAGCGCAGGTATTTGAAATAGCCGTTTTGTTCCGGGGAAAGGGGATCTTCGATGAAGAATGGCCGGTATTGTTCGAGTTCTTTCAGCAAATTGATCGCTTCGATGGGGCGGATGCGTTCGTGGACATCGTGCAGGAGTTCGATGTCATCCCCACAGGTGGACCGGATGTGTTCGAACATCTTCGGTGTGGCTTTGAGGTAGGGGAGGGAATCCATATGACCATCGGATGCCAATCCAAAATCTGCTTCCTTAAAGTGGGGTTGAGATGACAAATGGGAAGAACCATAACCGCCCAACTGTATGCGAATGTGTCGGAAGCCTTGTTCCATTTTGGACCGGACACTGTCTTCGAGTTCTTTGAAGTCGCGGCCACTTGCATGGGAATAACAATCCACGGCAAATCGTGAGCGACCGCCCAACAATTGGTAGAGGGGCATGTTGGCGCGTTTGCCCTTGATGTCCCAGAGCGCCATGTCCAGTCCGCTCAGGGCGTTGTTCAGCACGGGGCCGTTCCGCCAGTAGGAGCTGGTGTAGGCGTTTTGCCACATGTCCTCGATATCGTCGACGTCACGGCCGCGGGCAAAGTCGTCGAGGTATTCGTTCACCGCTGTGACGACGGTGAGGGGACGTTGGTTGTAGGTGCCGCATCCCAGGCCGTAGAGACCGGGCTCACTTGTTTCGACCTTGATAATGACCAATCGGGCGCTCATCGGGCTGGTGGTGATGGCCCGGACCTTGGTGATCTTGAGCGGTTTCAGCCCGCGGGTGGCTTTTTCGTAAGTCTGGGCGGTGGCGTCTGGAGTTGTTTTTCCGAGTCCCAGGGCGCCGATGGCTCCAAGTCCGATCCCCTTCAATGCATGTCGTCTGTCCATGAGAATATCAGCTTTCCTTTTTGGTGATGGAGTGACCTTACGACATGATGTTGTGAATTTGAATAGAAAATGAATGACAAAGTTTTCTTTCTGCTTTTAATTGGATATCCGTATGCCGAAGCGAACGGATATCCATTCAGTTTTAATCATTGGTGCGGGCCCCATCATCATCGGGCAGGCTTGCGAATTCGACTATTCCGGAACCCAGGCCTGTAAGGCTCTCAAAGAGGAAGGGTTCCGTGTTGTGTTGGTCAATTCCAATCCGGCCACCATCATGACCGATCCTGAATTTGCTGATCGTACTTATATTGAACCTATTACACCCGAAGCAGTCGCCAAGGTGATTCGGCTTGAGCAGGAAGTTATGAAGGCTTCCGGCGCTGAAGGCAAGCTGGTCTTGCTGCCGACATTGGGCGGGCAGACGGCTTTGAACGTGGCGATGGACATGCATCGTAGCGGAATGTTGAAGGAGCTTGGGATTGAATTGATTGGCGCCCAGCCCGAAGCGATCGAGAAGGGGGAAGATCGGTTGGTGTTCAAAGAAGCCATGGTCAAGATCGGGCTGGATGTGCCCATCAGCGGCGTGGCGCACGGTTGGGAAGAAGCCAAAGCCATCGCGGAAGATATCGGGCGATTTCCTTTGATCATTCGCCCGGCATACACCCTTGGAGGAACCGGTGGTGGAGTGGCTTACAACTGGGAAGAATACGAAACCATCGCCAAAAGGGGGTGTGAACTTTCACCGGTATCTGAGATTTTGGTCGAAGAATCCTTGTTGGGTTGGAAGGAATACGAGATGGAGGTCATGCGCGATCGGATGGATAATTGTGTGATCGTCTGTAGTATTGAGAATTTTGATCCGATGGGCGTTCATACGGGGGATTCCATTACGGTGGCTCCCACACAGACATTGACCGACAAAGAGTATCAGATCATGCGGGATGCATCCCTTGCGGTGATCCGGGAAGTGGGTGTCGAAACGGGTGGATCCAACATTCAGTTTGGAATGTGTCCCGAGACCGGGCGCATGGTGGTGATTGAAATGAACCCACGTGTTTCGCGATCATCGGCTTTGGCCTCCAAAGCGACCGGATTCCCGATTGCCAAAATCGCCGCCAAACTGGCCGTGGGATATACCTTGGACGAGATCCCCAACGACATCACCCGCGAAACGCCTGCCAGTTTCGAGCCGACGATTGATTATGTCGTCACGAAGATACCACGTTTTGCGTTTGAGAAATTTCCTCAGGCTGACGCGACTTTGACCACACAGATGAAATCGGTGGGCGAAGCGATGGCCATTGGCCGAACCTTCAAGGAATCACTTCAGAAGTGCCTTCGCTCCATGGAAATCGGACGCGCCGGACTGGGTGGTGATGGAAAACCTTGGCGGATCGGGGAGGATACTTATGGAGATCGGGACATTCTTCCCCGAGACGTCATCACACGAAAACTGAGCATTCCTAATGCGGAAAGGATATTCTTCATTCGTCACGCATTCAGGGCAGGATTCACAATGGAGGAAATTCACAAACTCACCATGATCGATCCCTGGTTTCTGACGCAGATGCAACAGATTGTCGAGACCGAGGAAGAGTTGGCCCAAATGGCGTAGCGCCATCTGAGGTAGATCTGATCGTCCCGATCCGTTCCTTGTGGCATTCCTGCTCAATTTTGCCGCGCAAAGGAACGCCGGTTGTGTAGGAGCCTGACAGCCCTTTCATGCGTGCTCTCATTGGCGGTAGGGTATTGGGAACCGTAGGCTTTCCGAAACGGAAGGTGATTGTGATTTGGACACTCCGAGGGACGCGCCGGGGACGGCACGATCTACCTGAGGTAGACGCCCCCCCCAATTCACCATTCACTATTCACTATTCACTATTTCCAATTTCTAAAGTCGCCTTCTCGGATGGTTCGTCCTTCTTTGTCGAGTTTTTCCAGCAGGGGAATGGCGATGCGCCGGGAAACACCCAGTTCCTGACGAAGTGCGCTGACCGTGGAAGGTCCTTGCTGTTTGATGGTGGCTTGAATACAGCGAACCATGTTGTCGTAGGCATCGCTGAGGACGATGAGGTCCGGGCCGATCTCCGTCACTTTCTTCATGCGGATCAGGCAACGAATGGTGTCTCCTGTGTCCTGTGATGTGTCGAGGTGTTTGCGTGCCGGTGGTTCGTTGGGTAATTCGGATAGTGTTTTCAGGATACTTTTTGCCAAGGATTGAAGGCGGTCCGGGAGTGTAACGCTGTGGCTTTGGTGGCACAGGTGTTCTCCTGCCTGCTCGATGCCGAGTGATTTGGCCAGTTCAGTCAACGCCGCGGGCCACAGATCTAGGCTGGGAAGCTTTTTACCCAGGATCTTGCGCGCTGTTTCGATCGGGAAACCCGGCATGTCCGGGTGTTGTTGATGGTAATCCTCGACTTGCCCGGCAAAATCTTCAAGCGTTGTGTTCCAGCCATTGTTATCCAATAACCATTCTGCTCGTTTGATCCCCTTTTTCTCTTTGACGAGCTTTGCGGCTTCTCGTGCCAGTTGTTTGGCGGTCCAGTGGCACTTTTGATGCAGCGCATCCAGTTGAACGCCTCCATCTCTTTCCAGACGGGATGCCAGATACTCGCCGACATCTGTCTGATGGGAACATAGGTTGTTCAGGTAGTTCTGTTGGGATTTGGATTTAAAGGAGGCGTGGCTGCTGGATGCGTCCCAGATACGACCGCCAGCGATGGTGCCTTGCTGGGACCAGTCACGTATGACGAACCGATCTCCCTCCAATGCGAATACGGGTCTTTCAAGTTTGATCCTGGCCGGGGAGATGTTTCCGGGGAGCAGGGGGGCGTGGTTTGAGAATTCGATGCGTCCAGGAACGTTGTTGGAACCCAGGTGCACGCGTATGCGGGTCCCGCTTTTCAGTGGACCGGAAGGATGTTTGCCCGGTTTGAGAAGTCGTTGGCTGCGGGAAACGACGGCATCGAAGCAATCGGTTTCGGTTCCAAGTTCAGGGATGGTGACGACCTGTCCGCGTCCAATGGAGGTGTTGGCGGTTTCATGACCTTGCCGAACACTCAGTCCGCTCAGGTTGAGCGCGATGCGCATGCCTGGTTGAGCGGAGTCCTGCTGTGCGTGGTGGTGTTGGATGGACCTGATTTTTGTCTGGATGTTGCCGGGTTGAACGCAAACGGCCTGATCCGCCTTGAAGGAGGATCCTGTCAATGCCCCCGTGACAATGGTTCCCATACCTTTGACTGTGAAAGCGCGGTCAACCGGGAGATGGGGTTTTCCCAAGTCGGTGCGAGAGCCCAAAGGGCGCAATCGTTCGGCGACGATGGCTCCCAGTTGGTCAAATCCTTCACCGGTTTTGGTGGAAGTGGCCACGATTGGGGCTGTTTCGAATCGGGTGTCCTGGATTTCTTCCCGGATCATCTCGATCACAAACTCGGCATCGGCATCGGCGAGGTCTGCTTTGGTCATGACGATCACAAGGTCCGGGACATCGAGGTATTCCAGGATTTGAAAATGTTCTTCTGTCTGAGGCATCCAACCGTCATCGGCTGCGATCACCAGCAATCCCAGATCGATCGCTCCGACGCCTGTTACCATGTTCTTGACGAAGTCCTCATGTCCGGGGACATCCACCATGCCCAGGTCGTATTCAATCGAAGGATTTTCGGGATCCTGCAGGATCCATTGCGCGAAGCCGAGGTCAATGGTGATGCCCCGTTTCTTTTCCTCGGGAAGGCGGTCGGGGTCGGTTTGAGTCAGGGTCTTGACCAGGGCGCTCTTGCCGTGGTCCACGTGGCCCGCCGTTGCGATGATGAAGGGGAGTGATCGTTTGGCTGCGCTCATGATTTGCTTTGTTTGAATCCTTCAAAGTGTTCCCATGCTTTTTTCAGGCAATCGATCACGATGGATTCCTGATTTGATAAGATGGTTCGCAGGTTGATTTGAAGAGCGTTGTTTCGCAGGTAGCCAACAATCGGCGGATTGTTTTCACGAAAGTATTGAGCGATCCGTTCCGGTTTGATTCCAGAGGGGCAAAAGGTCAATGCTACGGAAGGCAAGCGTGTTTTGGGCATGGTTCCGCCGCCGACCTCCGCTTCGGTCTCTTCGATACGCAACACTTCTTTGGGAAGCTCAGCGCGGCGGACCATGGCTTCGGCGCGGGCTTGAAGGTGATTGATGGTTTGGGACAGCAAATGATAAGCGGGGAGATCTGGTGTGGTTCGAGATTCGGGATCGTCCAACGATTGCAGGTGCTGGGTGACAGTGTATTCCAGTGCTGAAAGGACCAGTTTATCGGCTCGCAGGGCTCTGAAAAACGGATTCAATTTCAGTTTTCCAATCCATGAGGTTGATCCTGCAATAACGCCTGCCTGGGGGCCGCCCATCAGTTTGTCCCCGCTGAAGCAAACCATGTGTGCGCCTTGTGCGATGATGGATGCCGGAGTGGGTTCGGGTTCGATTCCGAAGCAGGTTCGAGTGTCGATGAGCGCCCCGGAACCCAGGTCGAAACCAAAGGGAATTTCGTTCTTCACTGCAAGCTGCACCAATGCGTCAACCGGGGGTGTTTCCACGAATCCATCCATGTAGAAATTGCTTTGATGAACTTTCAGGATCAGGGCGGTGCGGTTGCCGGCTGCCTTTGCGTAGTCTTTGAGGGTGGTTCGATTGGTGGTGCCGACTTCCTTGAGTTTGACGCCCGCCGTTTCGAGGATTTCCGGGATTCGGAAACCACCCCCTATTTGAACCAGTTCGCTTCGGGAAACAATGACTTCGTCCCGGGAATCGGTGCGGCAGGTGTTGAGCATCAACACCAGGGCTGCCGCGCAGTTGTTGACCACGGTGGCTGCTTCGGCTTCCGCGAGAACGGCCAATGATTTTTCAACGTTCAATCCGCGTTTGCCTCGCTTGCCGGATGCCAGGTCAAATTCCAGATTGCTGTAAGCCAGCGCCGTGTTGGAAAGATGATCGGCCAGGTCTTGGGGGAGTGGAGCCCGTCCCAGGTTGGTGTGGAGAACGATACCGGTTCCATTGATGACGGTTTGGAGACGGTTCTGCAGGAAACGATTCAGGTCGTTCTCGATGATGTCATTCAGATCCTGTTCGGGAGGGACTTCTCCCGAGTCACGCCATTGTTGGATGCGGTCTTGAATGAGCCGTTTTCTGATCAAACGCGGGATCGAATAGGATTCCGTTTGTCTCATCAAGGTGTCGATGGACGGAATGCGTCTCCTGTTTGAATCTGACGGTGTCATGTGGGGTGATTCTCGACAATGGTGCGAACGAGGCCAAGAATCTTTTTACGTGGAAAATTCGATGTGATTCGTTTTATGGTCCGGGCATGAAGCTCTGGACACAAAAGATCAACTTGATTCTGTGCTTGATTTTGGTGTTGCCTGAATGGAATGCCGAGGGTGAGGAACGTCCCAATGTGTTGTTTATCGCGGTGGACGATCTGACCGATACGCTCGGTTGTTATGGGGATGTTGTCGCCAAAACGCCCAACATTGATCGGCTGGCGGCCGCGGGTGTGATGTTTCGTCGTGCTTACAATCAACTGCCGCTGTGTAATCCGACACGAGCCTCCATCATGACCGGCAAACGGCCGGATGAAATCAAGGTCTATGATTTGGATCGGCATTTCAGAGAAACGTTTCCTGACATTGTGACAATGCCACAGGCATTCATGAGACAAGGCTGGCTGACGGCGCGTGTTGGGAAGATTTATCATTACAACGTGCCGGCAAGTATTGGCACCAATGGACACGATGATCCTCCGAGTTGGCAGCAGGTCTTTAACCCCAAAGGCAGGGACAAAAACGATGAACATTTGATTTTTAACGCCGAACCTCATCGGAAGATCAGCGCCGCGCTGAGCTGGTTGGCGGCGGATGGTGCAGACGAAGAGCAGACGGACGGGATGATCGCTTCAGAGGCGATTCGATACATGGAAGCGCATCAGGACGAACCCTTTTTTCTTGGTGTGGGTTTCTTTCGTCCACACACCCCGTATGTGGCACCCAAAAAGTATTTTGATCTGTATCCCCTGGAGGACATTCGGCTGCCGTATGCTCCGGCAGGTGATCGGGAGGATATTCCGGTGGCGGCTTTTGCTCATAATTGTCCGGTTCCGAATTACGGGTTGGACGAATTGACTCTGCGCAAAGCGGTCCAGGCTTATTACGCGTGTGTATCTTTCGTGGATGCGCAGGTGGGACGTATGCTGCAAGCTGTTGAGCGGTTGGGATTGTCGAAGCAAACCATAGTCGTTTTTTGGAGCGATCATGGTTATCATTTGGGGGAGCACGATGGGATCTGGCAGAAGCGGACCTTGTTCGAGAAATCAGCCAAATCACCCTTGATCATTCATGCTCCCGGGCTTCGGGGAAACGGGGTTCATTGTCAACGTGTGGTCGAGTTTGTGGATATTTATCCGACCCTGGTGGAGCTTGCCGGGGTGCCAGCTCCTGATGGATTATCAGGAAGAAGCCTGGTTCGGCTTTTGGAGAATCCGTTGCGCGAGTGGGACGGCGATGCCGTGACGCAGGTGTTGAGACCTGCTGATGACCGATTGAGTGAGGCTGTCATGGGGGTGAGTATTCGCACCGAAAGGTGGCGTTATACCGAGTGGGGTGAAAGTGGCAAATATGGTGCTGAATTGTATGATTACCACACGGATCCGGGTGAGTTTGACAATCTGGCCCTGGATCCTTCGCCCAAGCTTCAGGGATGGATCAGCAAGCTCCGTCAAAGGATGCAGCGCAAGGCAAGCAATAGGACTCCTTCGACCCCCTTCAATCCCGCCCGTTTATGATCCGGTAAAAAACTCATGACAAGTTTGTGATCCGTGATAGGCTCGCGCCTGAACCCTGTTTGAATTGTTATGTCCAAAAAATACACTCGTTTCTTTGGTGGCATCCCTTCGTTGATGCTTTTGTTTGCTCTATGGTTACAACCCGCTTCATTGCATGCCGCGGAAACACCTCTTGTCACCGGGGTGGAGTGGCAGCCGCTCAGGGCTCAGGTGCGCAGGTTGATGGAGGCGACGGATTACCTCGGTTTTCCGTTCAGTGCTGCCGAGAAGGAACGGATCGAAGCCGCCATGAAGTCCACGGATCCGGAAGCGGGCTCCCGAAAACTTCAGGAGGTGTTGGATCAACGCTGTCTCTATGTGGTCAATATCAATCCCGAAATGCGCGTCAAAGTGGCTCGTGGTGAAGTTGAGCCCAATCTGGTGCAAAACGGGTGGGTCCAGTTCTTGGTGAAGGTCAACAACATGGCGGGAGTGACCGCCGCTCTTCAAGCGTCCAGTCCCAATGCCGGCCAGTTGCACAATGCTCCGGCAGACACCATTGCTGATCGATGGTTGGAGATCCAAACATACGACGCGCAACCTTTAACCAAGACATTATCCGGATTGGAATTGGAGTATCGCATCATTCAAATGTACAGCCGAGATGCAGGAAAACGCGAAGCGCGTATGGGATTCAACGTCGGGCAGGGGACACAGGATATCGGATTTCGCAATGAGGTGGATGTGCTGTTTCAATGCCGTCCTGCCAGGGAGATCGTATTAAGTGTTAAAGATGAAGAAGGCAAACCCACCACCGGGATGTTTGAGATCCGTGATCGCTTTGGACGTGTCTATCCTTCCCAGGCCAAGCGATTGGCTCCTGACTTCGCTTTTCACCCACAGGTATATCGCGGGGACGGTGAGACATTGAGTCTGCCGGAGGGAACTTACACCGTGAAATTTGCCCGTGGTCCCGAATCGATTCCTTTTACGAGAGAGATCGAAATCAACGAGCATACCCGGGATCTGCATTTTTCAGTCAAACGTTGGATTGATCCTTCCCTGTTTGGTTATTGGAGTGGTGATCATCATATTCATGCCGCCGGTTGTGCTCATTACACCGATCCGACGCAGGGGGTGCATGCCCCGGACATGTTACGGCACATTTTGGGTGAGGATTTGAAGGTAGGGGCCAATCTGACCTGGGGACCGTGTTTTGATTATCAAAAACAGTTCTTCACCGGAAAAGACGACAAGGTTTCCGCTTACCCTTATCTGTTGCGTTATGATGTCGAAGTTTCGGGTTTTGGTTCTCATCAATCCGGTCACCTGTGTCTGCTTCGTTTGAAGGAGCAGATTTATCCCGGGGGTGATTCCAAGCATCACTGGCCGACCTTATGCTTGAACACGCTGCGATGGGCGAAAGCGCAAGGTGCATTGGTTGGCCCGGCGCATTCGGGATGGGGATTGGAATTGCCGACCGGTCAGTTGCCCAATTATCAGATCCCGCCGTTCAACGGTATTGGGGCAAATGAATACATCGTGGACGTGACGCATCAGGTCCCTGGTCCCGATGGTCGTTTGGTGCCTGCGGTTGATTTCATTTCAACCGTTGATACGCCTTATGCATGGGAACTGAATATCTGGTATCACACGTTGAACGTCGGTTACCGGACTCGCATCAGTGGTGAAACCGACTTTCCATGCATCTATGGAGAACGCGTTGGTTTGGGGCGCAGTTATGTCAAACTTGGATCACAGTTGAACTACGAAGCGTGGTGCGAAGGTATTCGTGATGGCAAAAACTATGTGAGCGATGGCCGCAGTCACCTCATGGATTTTCGAGTGGAAAACCGTAGTATGGGAGAGATGGGAAGCGAGTTATCCCTGGAAACAGGCAAGGAAGTGTCGGTCAAGGTGCGGGTCGCCGCCCGTTTGGATGATGAGGTTCATCCTGGGCTGAGAGATCGGCCTTACCAACAGAAACCCTATTGGCATATCGAGCGCGCACGTATTGGAGACACACGCAGGGTTCCGGTGGAGTTGATTGTGAACGGATATCCCGTCGCCCGCCAGGATGTCGTTGCGGATGGCAAAGTCCAGGATCTTGAATTCAAGATCCCGATTCAGATCAGCAGTTGGGTGGCGGTACGCATCCTTCCCAGTTCACACACCAACCCGGTGTTTGTGAAAGTGGGCGACCAACCGATCCGTGCCAGTCGGCGAAGTGCCGAATGGTGCCTGGCCAGCGTTGAGCAATGCTGGAAGAACAAGGAGCGGTTTATTGCCAAAGAAGAAATGCAGGATGCCTTGAGCGCTTACGATCATGCACGTCAGACCTATCAGAAACTGATCAAGGAATGCCGGGATGATCGAAATGAAGTGGCCGGTCTTGGGTTGTGAGGTTTCATTTGACCTTCACATAGATTCCCTGGCTGAGATTGTTGTAGCTGCCGCTCCCGCTTTCCTGCAGGCGGATGGCGCGAACCATGTAGGTCGGATCTGAAAAATCAGGATTCGTATCCACATAAGTCGTGGCATCGCTTGGCGTTGGATTCATTAATTCCCAACCTGCGGCAGGATGCCTGCGATAGACATGATATCGACACCCCTCAGCCGGGGAAGGTTCCCATTCCAGGCTGATCATGTTGTTTTCCAAGCGTCCCGTTACAGGTCCGGGGGGAGCCAATACATGCAATCTGAGTGTGGGGTCTCCCAGTATGCTGAGCATGCGGGGAGCGACTCGGTAGAGGTCGCTGGAGTCGCCCATCTCAGGGATCCCCACGGCAATGGGTGTGCCCAGGGCCATTTTCTGCAACTTCCAGAATCTGGGGTAATAGAGGGAAACAAGTCCATAATTGGGTGTCGCCAATACAGCCCTTAACCAGTTTTCATTGGTGTGATTCCAGTCCCCGAACCACGAGCCATACATCAGATAAAAGAGGACCGGTGGCTCGTTTTCCCGGCGAACCAGATCCCACGTGAAATGGCTGTAGGAATTGACCGAGCGGTTGACTTCCCAGCCGAGCTGAATACCGACAGGGGAACCATTCATCTCGTGGTAACCAAAGGTAACCGGCGTATTTTCGTAAAGAGGTCTGGATGCGATGGCATGTCCTTCCTTCAATCCGTACAACGAAGCAGCGAGGTTGACGGCTTGATGTTCGCCGTTTTTGGTTGGTATGAATCCTAGCCCGTTGAAATAACTCACACGTTCTTTGGCCGAAGTCTGCCCATGGCGGTATCGGTGGTTTTTGCGAATGTATTGTTGCGTGAGGGCTACTTCCAAGGTCCAGGGATGACTGTCCTTCAGTTCCAGGAAATCAGCGAGCCCGAAGGAATAGAGTCCGGAAAAATCGATACGTCCCACGGGGATTTCAAGCGTTCTTGGGAGGAAATCGTTGTCCCACTTTTCATCACCAGGAAGGTTTTCAAGATTGCGGTTTGAGAAGTGGTGCTTGGTTTCGGTGTCGCTCCATAAACTGTCGTCCAAACTTCCATAAAAACTGTCTGCCGTCCATGCTCCACGGTGATCGGAAGAGGTGCCCGGAATTCCCACGTGTCCATCAAAAGCCGATTGCCCCGAACGAGGAATGGGGGCATGACCCAGAATATAAATGATGTGGGGGTAGCCTTCTGGCCAGGATTGTACGATGGAATCTATTTGCGTTCGGATACGTTTGATTTCGGCCGCATTTCTGGGCCAATCGGTTTCGTCGTGGCGGTTGGCGGGCAGATCGATCAGATTCCACCCGTCACCGATCAGGTCAGACCGGAAGGTGTCATAGTCACTGCCTAGAGCCTGGGGGAGGCCGGTTTCCGTAATGAGGATGACATTGCCACGAAAATGCATGGGCGGAAGATTCATCGCTACGGTAAGGGTGACACGTTGTGTGTCCGAAAAGGATGGTCCTGCATCCCTCAACCGGTATTCATAGATGCCTCCGGGCCTTACATCATGGTCCGTCCAGGAATCCCGGCGGAAGTCCTCTTCCACAATGGTCCATTCGCTTTCACCGAAGTTTCTTTTTTCAACGAAGACTGGTAGCAGTCCTTCAGGTGACAGCCGCAGCCGGCGCTTGAGCACTATCTGAGGTGGGGATGTCGAATGCTCCACGGTCCAGGAACGGTCCTTGAGAATGTTGCCGTTCCAGATGTTTTGCGGGAAATTGTAACAGTGCAGGTCTTCAAACAGCGCGTCCGCGTTCAAGTCACCGTTCAGTTGGCTCCCAATGGCGAATCCTTTTGACATGGCTTCGGGCAAGGGAAGAGCCGACGGGTCCACACCCCCGCCGTTTCCTTTTTGAACACCGTTTATGTAAAGGAATGAATTTGCAAAGATCTGGGCATTCTGCGGAGAGCGTACTCCGTAGGAATGGACCGTTTTAGGGCCGTAGTTTAGTTCGATCTCATACCATTGATCCTTGCGGAAATCCAGTTTGGAGGTTTTTAAATAAGTGGTCATCAGGTTCGTGTCGGGACCTTGAGATGCAAACGTGATTTCGGTGCGATCCTGATTCAGGAACAGTCCCCACCAGCCTTCGTTTGACTGGAATTTACCGACTTCCAGCAGCCTTGCTCCAAATGGATGCCCTTTCTCCCCGCTACTCCAATTTGGTTTGAACCAAAATCGCACAGCTCCCCGCCGCAGGTCGATGTTGAGTTTTCCGTTCGGTTCTCTGAGATTGTAAACCAACAAACTCCCATCATCGGATCGAAAACCGGTGCCACCCATCGGGAATGACTCTTCCACGTTGGCCTGATTCGCGGTAAGCGGTATTTGGCCTTGTTCCCCTGTTAGGGAAGGATCGTTAAAGGAGAACCGACTAAGCAGGCGAGGTTCAAAGACTGAATCGTCCAGGGGATTGGTGCCCTCAAGGATTTCCTGTCCGTCCGGTACGCCGTCTGCGTCTGTGTCCGGGTCCAGGTGGTTCGTCAGATAGATGGTCAACTCGTCAATATCACTCAGTCCGTCTGTGTCTGAATCCGGTGGCACTGGTGAATAATCCGCCTCAATTTCCGCAGGCGAGAGTCTGTAGTTGTAGGTGACCAGTTCGTCCATGGTTCCTTCAATGGCAAGGGGACGACGCGGGCTGACTCCGACAATCATCCCTGTTTCGGCTCTGGTTTCCAGATTGGGGAATTCAATTGTACCGAGCCCAGAGGCGACTTTGTCTCCATCGATCCAAAGCTCGCTTCCACTGATATCATAGCTGGCGACGACATGATGCCATTCGCCCTCTTTCCAATCGATCTGATGGTTGAATCCCGTAAACGTGCGGCCCCGCCCCTGGAATTGGATGCGAATGCGTCTGCCGTGGTCGGTTAGATGTAAACTCCACCAACCGTTTAATTGATCCTCGGAAGGGGCTCCCATTTCCAGCAGGGGGGCGTCTCCATTGGGGCCATTGCCGGAATCCCAATTGGGACGTATCCAAAAACGGGCACTTCCTCGTTTAACGTTGATATTTGGCAAGCCATTCCTTTCCACGTCCCGATAGGAGAATTGTTGCACTTCTCTGCTGGTCAACTCCACCCCATATCCCTTCCAACCTGGAATTTGTCGGTGCGATCCTTTGATGAGGGGCCGTTGATTTCTGTTTCCTTCCAGTGAAGCTCCTTCAAAACCGAAGGATGCCAGTTGCCGGGGCAAAACGTCAAAGTCCAGGCTCGGGTCTGTTCCCTCATCGATTTCCTGTCCATCAAGAACACCGTCATAGTCTGAATCAGGGTTTTGTGGATCGGTCAGATAAAGCAGTGTTTCATCAAAGGATATGATCCCATCTCCGTCCGGATCCGGTCCGGTTGACAGGAAATAATTCAGGTGTTCCTGGTCGGAAAGGGTGTAATTAAAGGTTTCGACATCATCCAAACGAACGTTGGCGCTAAACAAACCACTTTGAGAACCGCCCAGGTGGATGCCGCTTTGAATGGCTGTTTCTTTTGAGGGATAGACAGAAACACCGCTGCCGCGCTGGACGAGCTCTCCATTGATGAACAACTTTGATTCGAAGAGGCCATAGGTCAGGGCGATATGGTACCATCTGTCGGGGCGCCACTCGATTCCGTGTGAAATATTGAAATAGGATTGACCATTTCCTTGCGTGATGAATTGCAATAACTCGCGGTTTTCGTTGAATTGCAGGGCCCACCATCCTTGCGACGCGTCCGGCGTCCATCGTCCCACTTCCAGCAACCTGCCCACTGAATCCTGCTTCTCTCCGGATCTCCAATTGGGAGAAATCCAGAATCTGATGGTACCGAAAGGAAGGTTGATGTTGGGTGAAAGGTTCTTTTCCTGAAATGCATAAGACAGAACCGATGGGGTACGGGAGCCGATGCTTACGGCGGCGTTGTTCCAGCTTCGGATCCAGTCGATATTCAAACGGGTTGTGGGCATCTGGCCCCGATTGCCTTCGAGTGTGCCATTGTCAAAGTCAAACGATGCGAGTTGTAATGCGGGGAATTCGGTTGGATTTGTGGGGGACGTTCCTGCTTCGATTTCGCTCAGATCGTTGATGCCGTCATCATCGGTATCCGCTTTCGTGTGTTTGGTCCCATAAATCAGGATTTCTTGAAAATCATTAATTCCATCTCCATCGGAGTCGGTTTGAGTGGCTTCGTAATCCGCTTGAATATTGTCCGGATTGAATTCGTAGTTAAACGTTTCCAACGCATCCAGAGTGCCGTTGATCTGAAATCCGTCAAGATATGAGGAGCCGATCCAAAGTCCGCTGGCCACCCGGTCTGCATCCCTGGGAAAATCCTGCATGCCTGCGCCGGTCCCGATTTGTGTTCCGTTGAGATAAAGCTGGATCTGCGTCGTGTTGTAGGTCAGGACGAACTGGTACCATTGCCCCTCCTCCAGGGCGATGCCAACATTGAGTTGAGGGCTGGCAAATCCGCTGCTTTTACTGGCTAATTGGATACGGTCCGAGAATGGATTAAAATACAGGGACCACCAACCCTGATTGAAATCCGAACTGTTGACCCCCAACTCCAGCAATCGACCAAAATTACCAGGACCGTCCCCACCCATAGACCTGCTGGACCAGTCGGGACGATACCAGAATCGAATGGAACCGCGGCGTAAGTTCACCAGCGGGGTGCCATCTGCTTGTCGATATGGAAACTGCAACTGGCCATTTGAAGCGTTTGAAAACCGGTTTCCGTTCAGGAACGCTCCATCCGTCAATTCCAGGTGATCAGCCTTGAAAGGGACAATGCCGTTGAGATTGCTGCCGTCATTCGTTTCAAATTGAATGCTGAACAATCGTTTGGGAATGAAGACAGCTGGATTGAGCGGATCCAGTTCCGGATCTTCAATTTCAGTCAGGTCCGGGATACCGTCTTCATCAGAGTCCGCGCTAAAAGGGTGTGTGCGATAGATGGTGGTTTCTTCCAGATCGGAGACCCCATCGTTGTCACTGTCCTGATTGTTCAGGGTTTGGGCGCAGACTGAAGGAATGCCCAGCAACACGGGCAGAAGGATGAACAGTCCGAGACATCGACCTGGCAAAGACTTGACCGAATGATCATTTGGCGCAGCGCTCGGCGTTGCTGGCGCTGCATTATAAAAAACGACTCCTTGTTTAGGATCCATAATTGACCTTGTATGTCAGATTGATGGGCGCGGATCCGAGGAATAGTGGACACATATTTCCTCAAACACTTACCTTGGAGTATCCTTCTAACACACAAGATCCCGTTTGACTAGCAATGATTTATGTGCGTCTTGAGGCACATTAAATCGGCGGAACCCATGACTGAAAGGTTCAAGTTACAGGCTGTCGACAAATTGTTGCATCTTTTCTTCTTGCCGATCAATGGATTGGATTAATTTTAGCTGTGTGCGTGAGCGATCGAGGTTGTGTTGAGGTCGGTGCACTCTGAAGTAAGTGTCTCCTGATAGATAATCGGTTAAAAAGCGCAAGCCTATGGTGAACGTCATCATTTTTCCGGAGAATGCCATCATCTTTTTCTCCTTCTTGGTCAGGATTCCCTGTGTGCCGCTCAGATATCCCTTTGCCAGGTTCTTGAAAAACGGCATGCGCATGCGCACTTTGGTCAGATCCAGTTCATCTTCGACCGTCGGGCTGGTGGTCGTTCTTACCATGTCTCCGAAATCGTAAAGGACGTTACCGGGCATGACGGTGTCCAGATCGACCACGCATTGTTCTTCATCCGTTTCCACGTCGAGCAGCACATTGTTGAATTTGGTGTCATTGTGGGTGATGCGTTCGGGCAGGTCTCCGGCTTTGATCGCTTTTTCAAGTTTGCGGACAATGGTTTCTTTTTGTTCGTAGAATTTGATTTCCTTTTGGGCCAGCTTGGCGCGGTTGAAATGGTCTTTTTCCAGAGCATTGATGAATGCGTCAAAGCGCATGCGCACATCGTGGAATTGGGGGATGGTTTCATGCAACCTTGGCCCTTTCATGTCTGAAAGCAAATACACGAATTTGCCGAATGCCTTGCCTGCTTCGAAGGCCTGCTTGCTGGAGAGGACCGATTCATAGGTCCGAATGTTCTCGATATAGACGAACGTCCGCCAGTAATGGCCTTCCTCATCCTGATAATAACATTTCCCATCGCGTGAAGGCACGATAACCAAGACTTTTCGCGTCACATCTGTTTCCGATTGATCAGTCAGTTTTTGTCGGATGTGCTTGGTGACCCGGTCGACATTATCCATGACCTGGATTGGGTTTTTGAACACCTTTCCGTTGATTTTCTGGTGGATGTAGCGAACCTCATTGCCTCCCTGGCCATATGTGGCCGTGTAGGTTTCATTGATATGGCCGATCTTGCACGCTTCAGCGTGCATGATCTCGCCATAGATATGAAAGCGGGTGGAAACATCCCTTAATTGCTCCTCGTTGTAAACAAACGCCATGTGAATGTATCTAAATTAGCCTCACAATGTAACGTTAAAAGCCCTTTTAGGCCAGTAACAATACGGGTGACTTTATGCATCCACTTGAAATGCAGGTAATAAAGGTGAAGATTTCTCAATCCGCCATAGCAAATCATCCGGCGGATTGGTTTGGTTGCGCTTGGGTTTCTTGATGTGCTTGCCGCCATCATCCGTGCCGTTCATGCCGACCGAAAACATCTCAAAACCGCCCCCCTCGTTCCTTCTGTAGGAGAGAGCTTTTTGAGTCATGGGATCCAGGGGAGGGGTAAGTCGGTAGGTTGGGCTGAGGTCGTCGAGAGAATCCGGATAGCTTCCATGCTTTAGGTAGAAACGCTCAAGATCAATTGCCACTTTTGCGAGTTCGAGTTTGACTTGAATATGGATCGCTTTTTCCTGGATGTTGCTTAGTGCTGGGATCAACATTTTGGCAAGGATTCCATAGTTCAGGATGTTTTGGTCGGCCCAGTTGGATTGGATATCTTTCCAAGGTGTTTCTTTCGAAGCCGCCACAGCTTGTTCCATATCCGCAATCATGAATGTATAAGCCTCCATGCACAGTCTCCATTGCTTTGCCAGAAAAGCTTGAGAAAACTTGGAAGCCATCGTATCCAACAGGTTCATTGCCATTCCGGTCTCAGTTTCCATCTGGCCGGAACCTCCCAACTGGCCCAGTCGTTTCATGGCTTTGCTCCATGATTGGTTGAACATGGGTTCTATGTAGGAATATCCGACAGCCCTTTCCAGTCTCAAACTATTGGGCATGTGTTTGATAGCGCTGTAATCATTTAAAAAAGATCTGATTTCCACCCATTGTTCGTCCGACCACAGATGAGTTTGTTGGGCTGCCATGATTGTTTCAAGTGCGATCTGGAGCTGGGCGAATTGCACCAATCTGGAAATCAGCAGATCGGTATCTCCGGTCATCGCCAGTTGAAACGTAAGTCGGGCGTTTTGGTAGGACTCTTCCTGACGACCCTGGAGACTGTGATAAATCGAACTGAGTGAGCTGATTTGGGTGAAGCTTTTCAGTTTGGCCAATTGGGGCAGGAGCATGTCAAAACCATTTTCCCAAGCATGAGGATAGACATCCTCAGGCCGGGTGACGGCTTCACGCAGTCTTTTCAAATCATCCCTTCTCTCACTGAAGAATGGTTCCAGAGCCTGGGCGGATGATTGGGGTGTGGTCGGCCATTTGATATCCGGCTCACCCGAGGATTGGAGATATTGGATCGATAGATCATGTATATTCCTGACCGGGTCGATGAACGGCTGGCGATCTTCCTCAGGTGTTTCATATTTGACGCTGACGCCATGTTTTGGGAGGCTCCAGCTTTTGTAAAGCCCCTCCATTTCTTTGCGTGCCTGATCGCCTTCCTGATTTCTTTGACCGGCAAGGCCCAGGGTTTTGAGGTAGGGGTGGTCCCAAACATTGTTGTCAGGGTTGATGGGAGACTGCTTGTAGGCGGATGCCCTCAGGGGTTCTCCATTTTCTGAAAGTTGTCCTTCATAGGCGGCCAGCCGCTCAAATTCCACCTTGTGCGCATGATTGCCGCCATAAAGCCAGGTGGCCAAAGCGAGCGCATAACAACTGAACGGGATGAGTCCTGTGGATGTTTGCTTGAAAAGTAAAGCCACGACTGCCAAGGGGTTGGTCAGTGGGATAAAAGCAATCAGTAACAACCCTTTCTGTCTGGCGGCAATGGCAATGGAACTGATCCAACCCACCAGTAGAAAAATCAAAGTGAGCGAGATGGCCCAGGTTGCCCCCTCTGGAAGCAAGGTCAGCACATTGTTAATGGATTGCATCATATGGTGCTGGATACTACCGTTTCAGGCTTGTTTGGCCATCCTAAATCGTTGTTGATTATCGGTGTGTTTGTGGATTTGGGTTGCTTGGCTTTTAGCTCTGTTTTCAAGAAAAAGATTGCATTAAGGGCTTGAGTCTCTATGTAAGGGGCGGTGGCAAGCAGTTTCGAAAGTAGAATTCAGTTCCAGCAGATATTTTGGTTCGGCATCATAGGTGTCTGTGCCATGATGATCGGCTTCTATTTGGCTTCGAACATCTTTACCCTGGCATTTGCCTTGATCGCCATCGCCTGGCTCTTCCTGATTCCTTACCATGCCAATCTGGCTGCATGGCTTTCATTGACCACCTATACGTCGGCCTTGATTCTGCCTTATTTCCCAGGTCGGCCTTACATGTGGGAATTTGCTGCACTGCTTGCCTGGTCAGGGCTGGTTATCACCATTTCGCTCAGGAAGTATTGCCCTGATGCGGGAGAGGTGGTTCGCAGGCATCGATGGCTGTTCGTGGGGATTATCGGTTATTGTACCGTGTTGATGATCACCATGTTTTACCGGGGCTTCGGGATGCGTATTTTTGGCAGTGACCAGCAGGGTGGCCGCTTTTATTTCCAGCAGTTCAGCTGCGCCATTTTCCCTTTGTTGTTCATCATGCTCAGGCTGAATGAGAAGGTTTTGATCAGGCTATTCGTGATTCAGTGCTTGTTGACCGTCACCTATTTCGTGTCGGACTTTGCGTTTGCCTCGGGTAAGGCTGGTGGTTTGTGGTTTATTTTGAATTTTTTCGAATTGCCCGGAGACGCAGCCAGTTTCGAGCGTATGGCCCAGGGGGGCGGTATTCGTCGTTATCAGTCCTTGAACATTGTGAGTCAGGGATTGATCTTCCTGATTCTGGTTTTCCATAATTTGCGTGATTACTTTTCGAGGAAAGGGGTCTATTTGATTCCTTTGACGTTGGGGTTTTTTGCCATGGGACTTTTGAGTGGCCATCGCTACCTCTCGCTGATTCTCATCGTGGCCTTTTTCTTTATCGCATTTACTCAGAAATTCTATCGCATGACCGATATTGCCATGGTCGGTAGTGCGGTTTTGTTGGGATTGTTGATTGTCATTGCCAACATCCAGAGCATGCCGCTCGCTGCACAACGTGCTTTGTCTTATATCCCTGGGGTGAAGATCCACAGTATGGCCCGGTCGGACAGTTCAGGTACGCTTGAAACCAGGCGACTATTGCGAGAAGCCGGAACGAAACTCATGCCGGAGTACATTTGGATGGGGCGTGGATTTGGTATGCCTAGTCGAGACTTCTCCCACTTGTGGGATCCCACCCAGGTTACCATTCACGTGAACCAAGGGCGATTTTACAATGGATTCATCGGTTTGATGGTCAATACCGGCCTGTTCGGCACCATATTCATGGGCGTTTTTCTGTTTTCGGGATCCCTGGTGGCTTGGCGGTTGATTAAGTATCTCAGGATTTATGGTGTTCATGATAATTTTTCACGCATGACTTGTATTGTGGCCGGTACCTGGATGGCTAATATTATCGCGTTCTTTATTTTCCATGGGGACGCTGAATATGCCATGAAGACCTTTTCACTTCAGGCCGGGCTGCTGTTGGCATGCCGACGAAATTTACTTGCAAGACTGGAGGTTGAGGAAGCGTCTGAGCAGGCAGATGAGAAATCATTGGATTCGGCCCCCGTAAACGCCCCGAGACTCAGTCCCGTGTGACATCCTTCAAACACGATTCAACCAATTGAATCCCTATGAATTCACTTTCCCAATCAGACATTGAACAGGTTCGCAAAGAAGTAGACGCACTCAAGTGGCATCACACCATTGATCTGGGGCACGGTATCGTCACCCCCGGACAGGACAACAGTCCCAAAAAATTGAAGAGACTGGAATTTCCGGAATCTTTCAAGGGCAAGAGTGTCTTGGACATCGGTTCCTGGGACGGCTTTTTTGCTTTTGAGGCGGAGCGTCGCGGTGCGGACAAGGTTCTGGCCACCGACAGTTTCATCTGGCGAGGCGGTGTGGATTGGGCGGATAAAAGCGGATTCAATCTCGCCAAGCGGGTGCTGAATTCCAAGGTCGACGAAAAGGAAGTGGATATCCTCGACATTTCACCGGAGAACGTCGGCATTCACGATGTGGTTTTTTTTCTGGGTGTACTTTATCACATGCGGCACCCATTGCTGTCATTGGAAAAAGTGGCCAGTGTGACCAAGGATATGGTCATTTTGGAGACTGCGGTGGACATGCTGTGGCATCGTCGTCCGGCAATTGCTTTCTATCCTACCGATGAGGTGGGCCAGGACCCGACCAACTGGTGTGGTCCAAACACCGCAGCGGTGGTTGGGATGCTAAAGACGGTCGGTTTCAAAAGGGTCAAGGTAGTGTCCGGTGTGAGATCGTTGCCCTGGCGTATTGCCAAAGCAGCTTACTATAAGTGGAATCGCGGACATCAATTTTGGAGTGGGCTTCGTTTTGATCGTATTGTTGTTCACGCTTGGAAAGAGTAAGCATGCCCAAGAAAAAGAGCACCAGTCCGCTTGAATGGGGCATCGTGGCCATTTTGGGGTTGATGCTTTGCCTGGGGCCGCTTCTTTTTGGCGGGGTTTATGCCTCCGGATTCCTTTTGTTGACCGCTCTATGTGTGGTTGCGTCCGCCCTCTGGCTGATTCTGATAATCAGTGGAAAGCGGTATCGGCTTCTTTGGCCTCCCATTTGCTGGTTGGTGCTGGCTTTCATGTGTTTTGCCCTTTGGCGGTATCGCTTCGTTCAAGTGCCTTATGCAGGTGAGTATGAACTCATGCGCATTCTTTTGTATGGCACGCTTTTTTTTCTGGCAGTCAATTTTTTGCATGGGCAGGAGACCACCCAGATCCTTTCGCTTCTTCTGGTCTTTGTGGCCATGCTTGTTGCCTCATACGCTCTTTTCCAATACATCACACATTCCAATCAGGTATGGCACATCACCAAACCACCTCAGTATGCGAATCGTGGTACGGGAACCTACATTTGCCCAAATCATCTGGCAGGGTTTCTGGAGATGGTTTTGCCGCTTGGACTGGCGTATTTGTTTGCCGGCAGACTCAATGCCACATTTAAAGTTTTTCTCGGCTATGCTTGTCTGGTGATCCTTGCCGGGATCGGTGTCACCATGTCCCGTGGAGGTTGGTTGGCGACCGGGGTTTCCATTATGGCTTTTTTGGTGCTTTTACTGGGCCACCGCAAGTATCGCATCCAGGCAGGGGCGGCCTTACTTTGTTTCGTGGTCGGAGGTTATTTTATTTTTGATCAATCGGAAGGTCTCAAGGAGCGTCTTAACCAAACCTTGCAGCGCGATACCGGGGCTCCGGTCAGTGTGCGCTCTCTTATCTGGGATGCATCCTGGAAGATGTGGGGCGATCATCGTTTGGTGGGTGTGGGACCCGGGCAGTTCGATTACAGGTTTCAGGATTACCGGCTTTCTGAAGTTCAGGAACGTCCAGGTTGGGTGCACAATGATTTTCTTCACTTGTTGGTCGAATACGGACTAATCGGTGGTGCCATTTTTTTGGTGGGATTGGTATTGCTGGTGGTTGGGGCCTGGAGAACACGGAAGTACGTCATGAGGGAGGGGAGGGATTTCGGGAAAAACCGACACAGCAACCGGGCAGCATTTGTGTTGGGAAGTTCCATTTCACTACTGGCAATCAGTGTGCATTCCTTGTTCGATTTTAATCTGTACATACCCGCCAATGGCATATTGGCGGTGGTCCTTGCGGGTATTCTGGTCAGTCATTTGCGTTTTTCCACCGAGCGTTATTGGTGGAAATCCTGGTGGCCGAACCGAATCATAGCCGGATTGGTGGTGGTGGGCATGACTGGTTTGCTGGTGTTCCCAATGTCCGGTCGTTACCTTGAAACGAAATGGCTCCAAAAGGCCAAAGCAGCCGAACCTTTCTCTTCCAATCACATAGAAGCGCTCGCCGAATCGGTGCGTGTTGAACCCGGCAACTTCGAGACTTCTTACCGCATCGGTGATTTATTGAGCCAGCTCGGTCATCGCTTCGTTCCGGGTTCCGGATACGAACAACAATTGGAAGTGGCCATTCAATGGTTTGAAAAAAGCCTGCAGGCCTGGCCTGATTGTCCCTATGCCTACGCCGAGATTGGTCGATGCCTGGATGCCTTGGGGCGTGAAGATGAGGCGACGCCCTATTTCGACAGAGCATTTGCACTGGATCCCAAGAACATTATCATTGTGAATCATATGGGATTCCATGAACTGGAGCGTGGTGATCTTGAGGCCGCTCATGATTATTTTCAAATGTCCTGGGATTTGAGGTACTATGGCAATTTGGATGCCATGAAAAACCTCATCATTCTTAAGAAACGCCTTGGGAAACCCCCACTGACCGATCCCATCACCGGTGATCCGTATTATTCCGATATCCGCTAGCAGGGTCAGTTGGCACGCTCGCCGTATAAATTTTATTCAGGGATGGCTATATGCGCTTCCACGGCCTGTACGACTTCCGGGAACAAGCAGTGTTCGCACGTTGCATTGGTGTGACTGCAGAAATCCGCGAGTATTTGCAATAAACCCTGTTGGTCCGCAGCTGACTGGATCCACCCGCATTTTCTTCCATTTAACAACCTCGTTCGAGCCATCTTGAGCAACGCGTTATCGGCAGCACGGGGCCAGTTGGAATATAGCCGCTTGATGCGCTGGATTAAGTCGTTGTGATCGTCCGTGGGATCCGAACCGGACCTGGCCAGGAGCCAAGGCAGAATCACGTTGATCACCAGTTCGTTGGTTCGTTCCGCCCCGGTCAGGAACGAGGGTGTTTTCATCTTGGGTCCAGTCATGGACCAATGCCATGACCAGAATTCATCAGAATAATCCCCCAGTAGAGCATGCATTTTCTCCTGGGCAATGCGTGTCTGCATGGGGGTGTTGAACCACTCCTCGATCCTCTGAATGAAATTCGGATCGGTCATCCAGTGCGCGACCGTTGCCAGTCGTCGTAGCGGATGGTTTGCCGGGCGAATGCTCTGCATGTGCCACATGCATTTGGGAAGAATATCTTGTTCGAAGGTATCACGATCGCGCCACCAGGCGTCCCAGCATTTGCGAATATAACCGTGATCCTTCTGCGGCTGTTGGGGTAACTGTTTGGGAATCAAATTGGCAATCCCAAATAATCTGGATTGCATCAGGAACCGGGTTTCTTCCGGTTTTTTCATATCCAGATCCTCCATGATTTTGCCGGTCAAATAGTAAAGGCGCCTCATGGGCCATTGGTTTTTTCGGTAGCCCAGACCGTTGAACAGGTGCAACCAAAGTGCGTCTCGATATCCTATTTCGCGGGCGTCTTCCTCGATGCGTTTTGCCTTCAATTGCAGGCGCAGCAAAGCTGCTTGACGGACCAACACCTGAATGGATTCTGGAGAAAGTTGATTCAATGGAGAACGGCATTGCCCACATAAGCGCTCAGGCCAGCACTCGGTCACACTATCGCCTGCCCATTCAATGAGATTGCATTGGGATTCGTTCGTATAGTCCGATAGCCTTAACACGGGTAACGGGTGATTGTCTGGTATGGCACCTTCCCAAATAACATGCAGACGTACTTTGTTGAAGTTTGGATTCAGATCATGACGATGAGAACGCCAGAAGGATGGCTTGAGATCTAGTTCGATGTCGGCGTGCTTGTATAATTGATCGTCGATGCGCAGCACAGCTGACCTGAAATCAGGTCCGGCCCCATGATTCCAGAAGCCCGGATGAAGGATTTCAATCGGTTTGCCGCATGTGGTCGTGCACGGGGTGCTTTCAAATCGTTGGTGCATCCATATCAGGTGAAGCACTCTTTCGGGGAAATCCGGACCGGAAGTCTCCTTGAGCAGGTGTGTCGCCATTGCGGAGGAGCGCCATTGATGGTAGAAATCTGTAGGAATGGACATCATGATGTACGAATCAATGCAGTGTGGATCCGATATTAATGTGAGATTGAAATAATAATAAACCAGCAATTGAAACATTTTAAAAATAAAGGGATAAAAGGTCGGGATTTAAGATAAAATGTCGTAAATTCATAACTCATTGAGGAATGGTGATGGTTGAAAAAGTGTCAAATGGAGATCAAATTGGGAGAATGACCGGTTTCAGGAAAAGATTTTTGCAGGTTCGGGGCACGCCGTTTCAGGAAACGGTTCCTTTTTTTCTGCTTGTGGTGCTGGGGTGTGCTTTGAGCGGTTGGGCATGGGCTTCGGAGTCAGTGAGGCGTGATGCGACCGTCAGAGCGGTTGACAAAACCATGCCGAGCGTTGTGAACATTCGAACGGAGATCCTTGTGGAACGGCAGGATTTTTATTACGACCTGCTTTGGGATTTTTTCGGACCGTATTACCGGCGTCGTCCGGCCGAGTCCACCTACAGTCTGGGGTCGGGTGTGATCATTCATGATTCGGGTTATGTGTTGACCAATGCCCATGTGGTGAATCGGGCCAGTCGGGTGGAGGTGATCCTGCAGGATGGATCACGGTGCGAGCTTCGACCTATTGCTGGGATGCGGTCCAGCGATGTCGCCCTTCTCAAGATCAAGGGAGAAGATGCATTGCCCACATTTCAGGCTGTGTCTTTTGCTCGAGAGGATGATCTCATGTTGGGCGAAACGGTGCTGGCGTTGGGGAATCCGTTCGGTCTGGGAAGTTCCGTGAGTCGGGGCATTTTAAGTTCCAAGAACCGTCGTCCCCCCATGGAGAACGAGCCTTTGGAGATTGAGGACTGGCTGCAAACGGACGCCGCGATCAATCCTGGCAATAGCGGGGGACCGCTCGTGAATTTGGATGGTGAAATGATCGGTCTGAATGTTGCCGTGTTCAAGGAGGGGCAGGGCATTGGGTTTGCCATCCCGATCAAACGCATCAATGAAGCCATTTCGGAGATCATGACGCCTGAAATTCTGGATGGATTGTGGTTTGGGGCCAAGTTGGATGCTGGGGCACGGCCCATGAAGATCAAGGAAGTTCAACAAGGCAGTCCCGCCGATAAAGCGGGATTCAAGGTGGACGATGCCATTTTGAGTGTCGATGGTCAACCGGTGCCGCATGCCATCGATTTTCACCACATGCTGACCCGGAACAGGGGGAAGGATGCGGTCAACATCGCCATAGATCGTGATAGGGAAAATAAAAAGATCAGCCTACAGTTGATTCCTGAGGAAAGTTTTTTCAATGCGCAACTCGTCCGTGAGAAAACGGGGGTGCTGCTTCAAGAGATGCGTCCGCAATTGGCCAGGAACCTGAATCTTGATTCGGTTGAGGGCGCCCTGGTGGCGGATGTCGACGAAGATGGTCCCGGGGCCAAGGCGGGAATTCGCAATGGATTCGTGGTGCTGCGCATCAATGACCTCAGGGTGGATTCGATGGTGGGATTGGCAAAGTATCTTTACGAATTGAAGTCTGGCGCATCGGTTCGAGTGGAACTGCTGGTGCAGCGAAAAGTGGGGCGCTTTCTTACTTTGAACCGTGCGGGCGCCGCCTTGGTTTTAAGATAATGCCACATAATGTGTTTTTTTCAGGTGTCATTTCAGATAGCTATTAAGACATGCAAAGGTTAATTGATTTTCTGATTGAGGGGGGTGTGTCACCTGATTGGGCACCTGTCACGGCATCTTGGGTGGCGACTTTTGGTGTGCTCTGCCTGGCAATCATTGTCAATTTCATCGCCAAGAATCTTATTGTTCGCGGGGTGCATGCCTTCATTGATCGCACCAAGATCAAGTGGGATGATAAATTGGCCAAACGCAAAGTCTTCCACAAGTTGTCACATCTTGCTCCCATAGCAGTTTTCAGTGTGTTGCTCCCTGAGATATGGGAAGGTTATGCGGATGCTCTACAGGTCATTTCCTCAGGTACTGAGATTTATATCGCAGTCGTCGTGATGGTGGTGGTGGATTCCCTTCTGGCGGCATTTCTCGATATCTACCGCAGTTTTGCCTGGTCTAAACAAGTCCCGATCAAGAGCTTTCTGCAAGTCATTAAACTGGTCGTTTTTCTGGTGGGTGGCATTTTCGTGGTCGGCAGGCTGATGAATAAGGAACTCGGTGTCTTGTTCGCCAGTTTGGGCACTCTGACGGCTGTGCTCATGTTGGTGTTCAAAGATGCCATCCTGGGCTTAACTGCGGGTATTCAATTGACAACCAACAAGATGTTGGCAATCGGAGATTGGCTTGAGATGCCCAAATATGGCGCCGATGGAGACGTGCTGGAAATCACGCTTACCACCGTCAAAGTTCAAAATTGGGACCGAACCATTACCACTATTCCAACATATGCGTTGATCAGTGATGCGTTCAAGAATTGGCGGGGTATGTCCGAATCCGATGGGCGACGGATCAAACGATCCTTGTTTTTGGATCTGAACACGATTCGTTTTTGTGATGAACCTCTGCTCAAGCGACTCAGTCGGATTCAACTTATTCAGGAGTATGTTGATCGTAAAAAGGAGGAGCTGGCTGAATACAACAAACAATCCAAAGTGGACGATTCCTGTCTGGTCAATGGTCGTCGGATGACTAACGTTGGAACGTTTCGTGCCTACATCACGGCTTATTTGAAACGGCACCCCATGGTAAATCAGGAAATGACGCTGCTGGTGCGTCAGTTGGAGCCGACACCTAAAGGATTGCCCATTCAAATCTACATCTTTTCCAAAGAAAAACGGTGGGTTCCCTACGAAGATATTCAGTCGGATATTTTCGATCACCTTTTGGCGGTGCTTCCTGAATTTGACCTTCGAGTCTTCCAAAGCCCTTCAGGTGTGGATATGCGTGAAGCATGGAAACATGACGGTTGATATTTTTCTTGGTTGTTCTTTCATGTGGGTGTAAGTGAAAGGAAATCAAGTTGTTGATACATTTTAAACCATGTTGCTTAAATCTTTCACATCCCTGATCTTTCTAGCGCTTTTTCTGGAACATGAACTTGTGTTAGCTCAGGTTTTAACCGTTCGCACAGTGGGCGGTAGAGTTGAATTGGTAGTATCCTCCTATC
>JAQCFT010000012.1 GCA_027619545.1 Verrucomicrobiota bacterium
CGGCGAAATTGGAAGGCAATCCCGCCATTGGCAAAGTCCTGTTCACCACCATGTGCAGTTCGTGCCATCGGCTTGATCAGGAAGGTTACGCGCTGGGACCCGATCTGTTCGGCATACGCAATCAAGCCAAGGAAAGCATCCTCCTTCACATCGTCGATCCCAATCGTGAAATTGCCTCGGGATTCGAAGGAGTGGAATGGACCACGGAAACCGAAGAAGCCTACGTGGGACTCCTCAGTTTCGAAAACATGGATCAACTCACCCTGAAACTACCCAACGGCATAGAGCGCAGCTTTCAGCGCAATGAAGGTGGTTTTCTCCGCAACCTTCCCTTCTCTTTCATGCCGGAAGGAATCATCGATGCACTGAGCTTGCAGCAAGTGGCGGATTTACTGTCGTATTTGCGAGGGGAATAAGTTTTTGAAGCTCATATCGTCCCCTTCGAAATCCCCAAACACAAAAGACACACTGGGTGTGGCTCAACTTGACGTACGATGCGGATGTTCTTACCGTAGGGCTCATATTTCCATGAACAAATTGACTAGACTCATCTCCACAAGATTTCCGATCACTTCCGCACTGATTGTCCTTTCAGTATCACTGCATCTGGCTGCTGAATCCGGACGTCCCGAACCTGCTGTCCCGGTCTTCAAGGACGGCGAGGCGCAGGTAGTTGATCGTTTCAATGATTCGGACATGTGGATTCGGCACGATCTCTGGGTGGAGACGGAATTTGATTCCGATGGTGACGGAAAACTGGATCGCATGCATGTCGATGTGACCCGCCCCAGGCAGACGGATACCGAAGGACTGAAACTACCCGTCATTTACGTCACCAGCCCTTACTTTGCAGGAACGGCGGGGGCTGGCAGGGAGTATTTCTGGGATCCCAGACACGAAGTGGGAACACCCCCTCCTGAGAGAAAAGTCGCCCCGGACATTACCCGTAGCGGCGAGCGGCCGATCATTTCAAAAAGCCACACCAAAACCTGGGTTCCGCGCGGCTACATCGTCGTCCATTCCTCCTCCCCTGGCACCGGACTTTCCCAAGGTTGTCCTACGGTAGGTGGCGACAATGAATCTCTCGCCCCCAAAGCAGTCGTCCAATGGCTGACCGGTGACGCCAAAGGTTACACCACCCCGGACGGAGACACGACCGTCGAAGCTTACTGGTCAACAGGAAAGGTAGGCATGACCGGAACCTCCTACAACGGCACACTTCCGCTGGCGGCGGCCACCACCGGGGTCAGGGGATTGAAAGCCATCATCCCCATCGCGCCGAACACGTCCTATTATCACTACTATCGTTCCAATGGACTGATCAGGCACCCGGGCGGATTCATCGGTGAAGATATCGACATTCTATACGATTTCATCCACAGCGGCAATCAGGAGAAAAACGAGTACTGCGACTGTGAGGTGCGTGACAATGAAATGGCACAGGGATTTGACCGGGTCACAGGGGATTACAACGATTTCTGGGCCGGAAGGGATTACCTGAACGATCTTGGTCCAATGACGGCTGCGACCCTCATGGCCCATGCTTTCAATGACTGGAATGTCATGCCCGAACACAGTGTCCGTATTTACCAGGCATTGAAGGAGAAAGGAGTTCCGGTCCAATCCTACTTTCATCAAGGGGGGCATGGAGGTGAACCTCCATTGAAACAAATGAACCGCTGGTTCACACGCTATCTTCACGGCATTCAGAACCATGTGGAAAACGAACCAAGGGCCTGGATCGTTCGAGAAGATGCGGAGCGCGACAAACCAACTTCCTACTATGACTACCCCAACCCCGCTGCGTATCCCGTCACCTTGCATTTAAGTCCCGGAGCACCGGAAACCGGCAGCCTGTCCCTGCAACCAGCAAACGAACCGGGCACCGAAACCCTGGTTGACAATTTCTCGTTCAAGGGTGACGCCCTGGCTCAGGCGGAATGGACCGAACACAGACTGATTTATGCCACCCCCACGCTGACCCATGACATCCATTTATCCGGCACTTCAAAGATGCATATCCGCCTTTCAAGCAGCAAACCGGCAGCGAACCTGTCGGTCTGGATGGTCTCCCTTCCCTGGAACGATAACAAGAATGCCAAGATCACCGACAACATCATCACACGCGGTTGGGCGGATCCACAGAACCGGCATTCCCTGCGCCATAGCGAACCTTTGGTTCCAGGAGAGTTTTACGAACTAAGCTTCGACCTGCAACCGGACGACCAAATCATACCCAAAGGCCAACAGATTGGTTTGATGATTTTCTCCAGCGACCATGACTACACCCTTTGGCCAGATCCCGGCACTCAATTAACAATCGACCTGGAGGCCACCTCCATCACTATTCCGGTGGTGGGTGGCAGTCAAACTCTGGAAGAAGCATTTCAAATGAAAGACGAACAATGAAACAGATCCTTTGTGCGGTGATATCAACTGCCTTGCTTTCTTCCACTCAAGCTCAAACCTGGAAGAAACATGTCGTCATGGAACAAGGTCACTGCAATACGGCGGTGGCCCTGGATGTCAACAATGACAAATCGCTGGATGTCATTGCCAGTTTCAACGGAAAGATCAGCCTTTTCATGGCTCCGGACTGGAAACAGGAAATTATTCTGTATCGTTTCATGGGGGGAACCGGCGGATGTATCCATAGCGCGGTTCTGGATGTGGACGGAGATGGCGATCAGGATTGGGCGGGCTCATTGTCAACAGGCAATCCCTTCTGGCTGGAAAATCCGGGAAAAGATGAAGCTCTGAAGGGGGCCTGGACCCCTCGCATGATCGATCATGACATTACCGGCATCCATTGCCTGCTGACGTCCGACATCGACAACGATGGAAAGGAAGACCTGATCATCAACAACTTCGAACCCGCCCGAGGCCTCTACGATTCCATGGCATGGTTCAGCATCCCAAAAGAACCACTGACAGCCAAGCAGTGGGATCGGCATATCTTTGCGCAAGGTGATGCAAGAGGTGGAAGCCACTACATGGGAGCAGGAGATATCGATGGAGACGGGTGGAAGGAGATAGCGGTTGGAGCAAAAGGAGCACCATTCGCTGACGGAAACTGGTTCGCCTATTGGACCCATCCGGGCGTGAATGGTGTCAAGGGCCCCTGGAAAAAAACCATACTGGCTGAAAATCAAACTGGCGCAACCAGCATGCTTCCCGGAGACGTCAACGGTGACGGCAAAGTCGATTGGGTGGCATCGAGGGGGCACGGAGCCGGTGTCCTATGGTTCGAGAATCCCGGTTGGCAGATGCACACAATTGATGGCGAAATCCAATCCCCGCATAGCCTGACCGTGGCGGATCACGATCAGGACGGTGATCTGGATGTTGCCAGTTGTGGCTATGGAAGCGAATGGGTTCGATGGTATGAAAACACCGGTAAAGGAGTCTTTAAAACCCACACTCTTGATTCGGGGCAGCAAAGCTATGATTTAAGATCCATCGACATGGACGGGGACGGAGACCTGGACCTCCTGAACGCCGGCCGCGGAACACGGAATGTGGCGTGGTATGAGAATCCGTTGAAGTAAGACAGAGTTCGAAAGGCACCCCAACTATCCGCGGCCTTCACTGTTCCTGGTCGATTATATCAGCGCGAACACAACCGTTGATCAACCATGTCCAAAGCCTCGTCGATCCCGGCACAGAACCAATCGATCTCCTGTTCGGTAACAATCAGAGGAGGAACCACCCAAATCCCGAATTTATCGGATGGCACATAGATATTTTTCTCTTTGAACAAAAATTCGGAAACGTCTTTAACGATGGTCCTGGAATATTTTTCGGTTGTTTTTCGGAGCGGTTCTTTAGTCTGTCGATCCGCCACCAGCTCCATGGTGAAAAACAAACCAATTCCACGAACATCTCCGACGCACGAATGTTTTTCAGCCAGTTCGCGCAGTTTTGATTCGAGGTATTGTCCCTTTTTCTCAACATCATTCAGGACACCGTCCTCAAGAAGCACATCCAAAGCAGCCAAAGCGCCGGCACAGCCCAGAGCATGACCGGAATAGCTTTGTCCGTGCCCGAAAATATGTTTATCAAAGGATGCGGACACCTTTTCAGAAAAGACAGTAGCCGTCAGTGGACAATAAGCGCCCAGCGCTTTGCCCATGATGATGATATCCGGTTCCACATCGCTATGCTCAATGGCCAGCAGTTTGCCTGTGCGCCCCATCCCGGTCATGGTTTCATCCACAATCATCAATAATCCCCAGCGATCACAGATGTCGCGCACGCCTCGCAAATACCCCGGAGGCGCGGGAATGATGCCGTTACTGCCGACAACCGGCTCCAAAATGACGGCGGCAACCTTGTTGGACCCACCTTCATTTTCGATGATGTATTCCAGATAATTCAGGTTCTCCTCGACATAATTCTCAGGGGTACCAAAGGGAGGACGAAAAGCGTTGGCTTCCGGCGCAAACACGACACCGGGAACGGTCAATGGTTCCTGAAACCATCGCCGTGGATCACCGCTGACGGATGATGCGGAAGCGGTGGATCCATGCCAGGATTTGTAACGCGAAATGATTTTATAAGGATACGGATATTGCCCCGGCGCATCAGCATGCCGGATGCCTCCTTCATGAAACATGCGGTTGTATTGAAACAATCGCGCGCCCTTGATGGCCGCCTCCACCGCTGCGGCACCGCTTTGGGCGAAATAGACTCGCTTGTTGCAGGAGCCGGGCGTCAACTCGGCCAGCCGGCGGGCCAATGCACCGGTCGGTTCGGTCGCAAAATCATCGGTAACATAAATCACCTGCTCCAATTGGCGTTTGAGAGCAGCAATGACCCTGGGATGGTTAAACCCCAGATTGATGCACTCATGAGCGCTTCGCAGATCAAAGATGCGGCGTCCGTCACTGGTATGAATCCAGCATCCTTCGGTCCGGTCAACGGCAATCGGATCGTAACCTTCCTGACTGGACCAGCACTGCATCATGTGCCTGGCTTGGTTGGCTGCAAATTCAGGAAAGTTCGACATATTATGAAAGTTTTAATTCACCGCGAAAGCTCGAACAGGATCTTAGGCATTCATGTTCAGCCGATCAGCCACTTGCTGCACGTCTTTGTCTCCCCGCCCGGACAGATTGGCAATGATCATTTTGTCGGCGGACATTTGCGGAGCACGTTCAATCACGGCAGCCAGGGCATGACTGGACTCCAAGGCCGGAATGATGCCTTCCAATCGAGCCAACTTCATGAAAGCTTCCAAAGCCTTTTCATCCGTAGCATAACCATACTCCACCCGATCATGATCCTTCAACCAGGCGTGTTCGGGGCCCACCGCTGCGTAATCAAGACCGGCCGACACACTATGGGTGAGCTGGATCTGGCCGTGTTCGTCCTGAAGAATGTAGGAACGGGTTCCCTGTAAGACACCCAAAGACCCACCTTGGAAACGCGCTGCATGTTTCTCGGGAAGTATTCCCTCCCCACCTGCCTCAACGCCCAGCATTTTGACATCCTTGTCTTGAAGAAACGGATAGAACAGTCCTATCGAATTGCTTCCACCACCGACGCATGCCACCAACAGATCGGGCAGCCGGGATTCCTTTTGAAGAATCTGTTCGCGAGCTTCGTCTCCGATGATGCGCTGAAAATTCCGAACCATCACCGGGTAAGGATGAGCACCGTAGGCGGTGCCCAGAATGTAATGGGTGTTGCGAACATTCGTAACCCAATCGCGCATGGCTTCATTCACGGCTTCCTTGAGGGTGCGTTGTCCTGCCTTGACGGGGCGCACCTCGGCGCCAAGCATCCTCATGCGAAAAACATTCAAAGCCTGACGGTCACAGTCCACTTCGCCCATGTAAATCACACATTCCATGCCGAACATGGCGGCGACGGTGGCGGTTGCAACACCATGCTGCCCGGCGCCTGTTTCAGCAATGATCCGCGTTTTGCCCATGCGCTTGGCCAACAGGATCTGTCCCATGGAATTGTTGATCTTGTGGGCGCCGGTGTGAAGCAAATCTTCGCGTTTGAGGTAAATCTTCGCGCCACCAAGGGCCTTCGTCAATCGCTCCGCAAAGTATAATGGCGTAGGACGCCCGACGAATTCTTTCAGATAATAATTCAGCTCTTTCTGAAATTGGGGATCCGTTTAGGCTTTGAAATATTCCTGCCCCAGTTCCATCAACGGGTGCATGAGTGTTTCCGGAACATACCTTCCACCATAAGGGCCGAAATGGCCCTTGTCGTCAGGTTGATTCCAATCCATTGATTCAATCACGTTGGCTGCTGATTCCATGTTCGATGAATGATGTGTTTTAAGGGGATGGGGATTCTTCCCAAACCCGGTCCGGGAGACACTAACCTTCAATGACGAAATAGGAAATGAAAATTCAGAGGAAGTTCGTTCGGGCAAAAAAGGGCGCAGAAAGTCGAATCCTTTCGGAAATCGGCAGCGTGCCAGCGAGTCCAGAAGTCATTTTCAATGATCCGACGGTTCTGGTGGGTGCATGTTGGAATGAACACCACCTGTTACCTTAATGCGGTTTCCACACAAAGGAATAGACGAAGAGCGACCCTGGTATCGGTTCGCGGCTTTGCATACGGATAGTGGTTTTGCTGTGACTTTTCTGCACAAATCCACAGGATTTAGCCAGGTCATCGATGTAACAGTCCGAATGGGCATAGCGTCCTGTAGAACGTAATCTAAAACCCGATTCGTCCCATGATTCGGTTGAGAAAGCCAGCAATCCATCCTGAGCCATACGCTGACCGAGGACTTGAAACAGCTCGTCCAATCTGCCCACATAAATAAAAACATCCGCGGCAATCACCAGATCGTAACGTTGCTTCGATTCGGCAAGAAACGCTGTCCCATCCGCTTCCACAAGGTCGTCATAAACATTCTTCAATCTGGCCAACTCCAACATTCTGGGAGCAATATCGACCCCGGTCATGGACGCTGAGAAGTATTTGAAAAGCACACCACATTTTCCTGTTCCACACCCCAGATCCAACACGCGTTTGAAATGAGGCTGTTTCGAATTCAAGCGCATGATCAAATCAAAGAGGTTTTGCGGAACTTTATAGTAAAGTTGATCGAGGTGTTTATCAAAGCGCCCAGCGTATTCATTGAACAGATCCACCACATACTCGGGAGGAGGTGAGGAAAGGTTTTCGCCAGTTAACATGGCCAAAGAATAACGGGCCTTGGCATGACATGGATTCAGTTCCAGGCTTTTCTTGAACTCGACGACAGCCTGCGACAGGAGCTTTTGACGCTGGAGACAGACTCCCAGATTATAAAAAGCAGTCCCCGCATTGCGCCGATCTCCCTTCTTCACGAATCGATCTCCCAACGCTCGATGGAGATCCTGATCGGCAGGAGCATGCCGAAGTCCCTTTTGCAGAATTTCAATCGACCTGGTGGGATGCCCGAGTTCATCGTGCAAGTCGGCCAATTCGAGGTAGATGAAAATCTGTTTTGGATCGATCGAAAGGGCCTTCCAGTAAACTTCTTCCGCTTCAACCAATCGACCCATTCGATAAAGCGAAGCACCCAGGCCTTTGAGGGCGTCCCCGGAGTTGGGCGAGAATTTGATGACGCAGCGATACGAGGCACAGGCCTTCTCCCACTCCTGTGTGGAGTAATACGCTCCGGCGAGGTTGTAGGCCAGATCCGGATTGAAAGGTTGTAGTTCCAGCGCTTCCTCCAAAAAGGGCGTCGCAGAAGATGCGTTACCCTGTTGAAGCATGCACAGTCCCAGCAACTCAAGCGCTTGTGCATTGTCCGAATCAAATCGGATCAAGTGGCGGGCCATTTGCTCCGCCATCAGCAGCTCTCCCTGTAGGAGAAGCTGTTTCACTGAATCAATTGAACTTTTCTCCAGGTCAAATGTCGAATCGAAATATTCAGTTTTGATGACACTCATGGTTCTGCTGTTGTATGCCGACCACATACATCCCCGGCCCACATCATACCCGGTTATCGGCCAAACAAAGCCATGAGTTTAGGCATTTGGAGAAACCTCCCTCTCTATTCTCGCAGACGAATAGGAGCGTCATCTCTGGCCGAAATCAGCTCGTCATAGGTTTGTTGCATCACCGCGCCTTGAGAATCCAACAGTAATGCGGGCCCCACGTGCTGCTCGTGACGGATCTGCTGTTGCTGATCCCAAATTTGAATGGCTTTAACCTGTGCCTGTTCCAAGAATTCGGGCCTGGACACAAAATCATAGTCAAAATGCTCGTAACCAGCAAATCGTTGCAAAGCTTGATGTGCCACATATCTCACCGCCGAATATGGGTCATCCAGCAGTTCGGCAAGAAATCGGGGTTGCCACTCGCTCCCGGCAATCTGAACCGATGCATCCCACCCGAGATGCCATGCTGCCAGTGCTCTCTGCCCGGCATCTCCCTTTAGAAGATTCAGCAATACGGAGGACACCTGCTGATCCGCCCCTCCCAAATCAGGAGACTCCCAGCCATACCTTGTTTGCAAATGTTTCGCTGTCCAACTCAGAGTGCGATCCGTGTGGCACAGATTACAAGCGTTCGGTCTTCCTGTTTGGTGACTGACCGCGGCATTGGGACTGTCTATTTCATGACTGCGAATCGCCGTCAAAAGCGAATAGGTCGTGTGCGGCATGTGACAGTTATAACACTTGCTCCCTTCCGAATCGGCCGCATGAAATGTGTGTGCTGTGAGGTTTTCTTCAAACCCGGAATGGCATTGGATACAGGCCTCATTACCGTCCATTCCCTTCGCAAGCATGTCATTCGGAGCACTGTCATGCATCGAATGACATGAAATACAGGACATCTTTCCGTTCACATGACACGCTGATTCAAGCAGTCCGTTGTATTCACGGCCGGAAACACGGATCATCCCGTCGGACCAGAAAAAATCACGCAGAATGCTGGGGTTTTTATTCACAATTTCCTGAAGCCAGGGCTGTTCAGCCATCTTGGAGGGCTGAATGATCGGTGTTGTCTCAGTGAGATCGTCACCGGGACGATAGTCGAATCCGGTTTGTCGCCAGTTTTCCCTTTCATCCCACCATTTCATGCCATGACATTGCCCACAAAGTTGAGTCGATCGTTCGTGATCCAGATGTTCAGGATGAATGATCGGATCCTCCCCTTTTGGAGCGGCGCTTGCATGCGTTTTGGAACGTTCCCATTCCTTGTGCCAGGCAATATGGGCTTCTCCCGGACCGTGGCAGGCCTCGCATGAAATACCGAGATCGGCCGAACTGGACATCAATAAGTCATGTTCCAGATCCTGCCCCGGATTTCCGGCAGTGACATGACAACGGATGCAGGACAAGTTCCAAATCTCCGGTTGTGATACGGCGTGGGGATCACGTATAAAGGCCGATTCACGAGGAACCCATTTCTGGTCTTTGATCAGCCAGGTAAAAGGAAAACCAATCTGCATGTTCCCATGAAACGCAGGCAACCAAAACACCTGCATGTGATGAGAACCGGTCACCAGGCTCAGCCTCAATTCAACGCCCTGCTCATACAAACCCTGACCATCTCCGACCACCACCGGTTGTCGACTCGTTATCCTTACCCAATATTCGTCGTTGCGTTTGAAGAGATTGAAAACCTCTTCGTTGTGTTCCAATCGCACCTGATCAAAGTCAGCTACAACCGTTTCAGGACTGACCACCTGGGTCATGGAACGATGATAGGTGTCGTGCCAACTGTCGAACTCCGTTTCATGGCAATCCCTGCAGGAAGCACCTCCAACATATCCATCAGGCCCCTGATTCACCGGCAACGTACTCTGAAACATTTCCGCCTGGTTCAGGGCAGCCTGCGCGGGCGGTCCGGGTTCCTGAACGATCTCTGTGGGTTTCCAGTCAAGAAGCTCCGACTCCTGATCGGGCACATCTTCTGTATGCCGGTCGAACTGAAAGACAAGTATTCCTGCAAGCAATGTCACCAAAATGATCCAGGGACCTTTCTGTCTGCTTTTATCAGGCTGTTGATCAATTTTCACGGATTGGATTGGATGTTGATGAATGTATAACGAACGAACCCTGCCCGTCACATAAAAAAGAGGGCAGTCGGTATCGACTGCCCTCCGTGAAAAAAAATGTTAATTACCGTCCCCGCCGCATCAATCGGACTTGGTTCATGGTGTTGTATGCTTTAACAGCATTCTGATCGCCTCGAGCCATGGCTTCGGTGATTTCATCCGTCACCATGCGATAGGCAACATTCTGGTCAGCCGGATCCATCTTGGTCTTGAGCACGAGGTCAACAGCCAGTGTGTAGTTACCGGCATCCAACGCGTCTTCAACTTTGTTGAGTGCAGATTGGACAGCAGGATTGCTGGCGGTACCGCCCCCTCCACTGGAGGTGCGCCTGACGGAAGTTTTCTTCTCTTGGGTCTCAGCTTCCCCAACGGAAACATCCACATCGGATGCCACAGGAGCGGAGGCTTCGTCATCACCGCCACAGCCGGTCAACCAAAGAGCTGAAACCACCAAAGGCAGCGCGAGCAGATTTTTAAGCGAGTAAAACATTATCTTCGAATCAAACTGAAAACCTTGAGTGTATGCCAAGATTAAAATCCACCTTGTGGCTTGCCCGGAACACAGTAGAGATCATTGGGAGGTTCGATGGCCAAGGGGATGTTTGATCCGCTGCGAGGGCCTACCATTTGATAAAACTTGAGGAAGGTCAGGTTCTCGGCAGCTCCCATGATGTTACCAACTGCTGAACGTCCGCCAACGTTGGTGGTTGTATCGTCGGAACGACCACCAGCGTGACGCTGGGAGATACCTTCATGAGGCTGGTTACCTGCGTCATTGAAGTAGAAAGGATCATTTTCGTCCGTTTCCCATTGAAGAATGTTTGTGGGGCGGAAATCGGTAACCTTGTAAGTTCTTCCATTTGGCAATTGAGCAGTCAATCCGCTGATCGATCCGTTCCATGTGTAACTGGTCACTTTGATCGGACGGGCCAGATATTTGGCCTTTTTGGAGCCACGGGATTCAACAGCATCCTTGGGGCAGATCATGATTTTTTCAGCACCACCAAGATAATCGGCCAATTGACCGTTCAGGAATGCCTGACGCTGCCCGACCAGTTGCGCTTCCAGCGTGGCCGCAGTTGCGGTGCTGGCGTAGGTCGGCATGATGGATGTGTCGTAAGCCCAGTTGTCAGGACCACCACCGTTACCACCCCAACTTGGATGCGGCATATACTCTTCGTTGTCACCCGTGTACATCTGGGTGGCCAACATGATCTGCTTGACATTGTTGAAATCAAGCGTGTTCTGAGCTTTGTCTTTAGCCTTGCTCAGTGCTGGCAGCAACATGCCAGCCAGAATCGCGATGATCGCAATCACGACCAACAACTCAATCAAGGTAAACCCCTTGCTTGATTTAAACTTTGAAATGAAACGGTTATTCATAATGGATTTTGTTCAGGTTGTATCAGGGAGAGTCCAGCAAATTGATAATATTTCGTCAAATATGTAATAAATGATTTTTCAAATTATTAGAATCTCTTATACTCAAATCACAATAGAAACATTTCCCTAATACAGAAGGTTCTGACTTACCCGAAGCACCCTCATCACTCATCACTCTGGAATGATTCACCGTTGAATGAGACGATAAAAAGCGGATTGTCCAATCAAAGCCTGCAAGGTCTGATTCTGCCCTTCGGTACCAGGGACATCACGCCAGACACTATCACTCAACGCTGCTTTTGCTTGAAGCACGATACCCTCTCCGCCTTCCCACTCAATCAAGATACCACCGCCTGAAAGTGAAGCAGATGCGATGGAAAGCTGCACGACCGGGTCTTCAGAAACTGTCAGGATGGCTTCCTGACTGATCGTTTGAGCTCCGCTTGCATCGGAAACGATCACACTGTAACTGCCTGAATCGGCGGGTTGTACATTGCTGATTGCAAATTGTGCGCTTCGCGCTCCAGGTATATTGAACCCGCTGAAACGCCACTGAAATGTCAACGGAGCCAATCCAGTGGCTTCCACTGTGAAAGCAATGTCCTGACCGGACTGCGCGATCACGGATTGAGGCTGGCGGGTAATCACTGGAGCCTGGGTGACAGTCACCAATGCAATCTGACTGATCACGCTACCGGCTTCATTGGATACCACCACTTTATACTCACCGGAATCACCCGGTTGAGCGTCTGAAATGACAAACTCCGGTCCGGATGCACCAGGTATGTTGAAGTTACTGATCTGCCATCGGTAACTCAGAGGGTCACTCCCGGTTGCCTGAACCGACAAGCGCACTTCAGCGCCAACCGCAACGGTCTGGCTTTGTGGTTGCCGGGTGATCTGAGGGGCTTGAGCCGCGACAGAAGCATCCACTGTCACCACTGCCGACTCACTGAAAACCTGCCCTCCCGGAGAGGTGACAATCACCCGGTATTGCCCTGCATGGGAAAGTTGAACGGAAGAAATCGTCAACGTTTGCCGCGTCTGATCCGAAAGGTTCTGCTGATTGAATTGCCATTGATATTGTAGATTGCCGGTCCCTTGCACTCCTACGCTCAGGGAAAGGGTCTCTCCCACCTTGATGGAACGGTTGGAAGGTTGCTGGGTAATGACGGGCGGCGTGTGCACCGTCAGGGTAGCTGTCGAGCTGGTAGTCAATCCACCCAAATTGCTCACCAAAACTCGATAGGTACCGCTATCGGTTGTAGAAGCAGACGCGATGGTGAAAGTGTCGGTATTGGCATCGGGAATGTCCGTTTCATTCAATTGCCATTGGTATTCGAAGGGCCCCTCTCCGGATGCCTTCACTGTGAACGTGGCGGATTCCCCCTGCTGTGCTTCCACATTGGCAGGCTGCTGACTGATCACTGGCGGATCGGGCAATGGAGTCGAGCCGGCAGGAGCCAAAGGTGCGATAAAATCTACCCAGGCAAAATAGAATTCAGTGTCTTCCAGAGGAAAACTCGAGTCGTTCTGATAATAACGCGATTCGATGACAAATCTGCCTGGTTCGGTCTCTTCATAGGACAGAAAATCACGTGACGCAGCCTCTGTATCACGACCATTCTGTCGATGCCTTCCGGTGGCTTGAAGAATCACCATACCGTTTTTGCCCGTTTTGTTTGGAATGGACAGTTCATATTGACCGGTCCCTAAACGTTTCATGATGAAGTTGCCTCGTCCGTTGATGACAGCGCCGTCAGTACCACGTATATGGGCACCGATCAATCGATCAGCATTGTAGGGCACGAAGAGGAAGGAAAAATCAAGATTGGATTCCTCTTGGAAAAGAGGATCGGATTCGGTGTTGAATCGCCCCCAGACATCCCAGCCAGAGCCATCGTCCTTTGCGGCTGGCGAAAGGATCATTCCACTGGCAGATGAAGGAGCGACCGAGGTCATGAAAAGCATGCCATCGGTTTTGGAGTTCACTCCAGGCAACTTGAGGGCTCCGGGGACCGCCCACGTGGCAAAGGCACGAGTCCACTGAATCAAGCTTGCGGCGTCATCCGGCAAATCACTGCTATGATATCCCGGAGCCAGCCATTCTCCTTCCTGAAAATCGGGGCTGGGCGAGGAGATAAAACCACCTGTCCACCCTTGATCAAACGGGAACCATGCCAGACTGAAATCAATGGCCGCAAAGGATTCTATCCCAACCTTGTCCGTGACAACATCCATGTCCCCGGGCCCGAAAGCCCCGTCCACCATACTGTAGCCCTCTCCATCCGAACCACTTGCAGGCACACTCAAAACTCCGTAAAAATGAGGTGCCTGATCATCCCATTCCTCGCCATTCTTACGAATCGTTCCCAACATGACACCTTTGGAAGGATGCGGTCTCCAAGCTGCTCCCGACGGGGCCCAGAAAGAAAGATCATTATTCCACTCATATCGCCTCCCTTGCACAATGATATCGAAGGGAATCACGCCGAGATTACTGTTACTGGCTTCCTCACTTGGGGCTCCAATACGGGGAGCCACCTGGGCGCGGCCATAGCTGGTCAATGTCCAAGGGATGGGCCCCTGCCCTTCCATGGAAAAGATGATATCATCTCTCTCGGCGCTGTTGTGTTGAGTTACCTGTGAGGCGTCAATGATGTAACTCACCGCTGTCACGCTGTCATTAGGATACGGCCCCGGAGCAATGGCTTCGGGATCATCCGGAATTTGGGGATTTGGCCCCGCTGGGATTTCGGCAGAAAAACCCGCAAAGCAGGTAAAGAAAAAACAAAGGGTGATTCTGAAGACGAAAGGGCAGAATAGATTCCTGATGGTATTCATAACTGGCAACATGTTTGAAAATCCATGAACTCGCGACATCATCGCGGATTTATACGAATCGGCAAGCATTTCTCTGCCCTCCGCTGGACGGAGTTCAAAAAATATAAATCCATTTTCGGAGGGGAAAGCGCCGTCTTGCAGCCATTTCAAAGCTCAGAGCTTTGGATCCCTTTTCGCGCTGCGATGGAAACGACACAGTTACTCGACAAAGCTCTGTCTACCCGCGTTCCCATTCTTTTGCCCAAGAATATCTTCGAGGGAGAGAAAGTTTGGATGACCTTCTCAACTTGAACATCCGCAGACTGCAATTGGACTCAAAACCGCTTTTGAGTTTCATTTTTTTGAAAACCAAAGTATCTCAAGCAAAGATGGAAGGCATACAAACGATCGACATCCAGCTCCCCCTGGATCAAAGCACCGAACGCGACCAATGGCATCTGGAGGCAGCCAGGGCCCTGGGCCTTTCTTCCGATCTGATCACAGAGGTCCGCATCATCAAGCGATCCATCGATGCACGCCAGCGCACCATCAAAGTCCAGCTCCGACTGGAGGTTGGCATCCAAAGTCCTCTTCCAGTCAAGGAACATCCAAGCCCGCCCAACCACACGCTTCCCCCGCATGCCCCCAAAGTCATCATTGTGGGAAGTGGTCCCGCGGGTTTGTTTGGGGCGCTCCGATTCATCGAACTGGGATGGTGTCCCATCGTGCTGGAACGGGGAAAAGATGTCTCGGCACGCCGTTTCGACCTGGCCCCCATTCTACGCCACGGCAAGGTCATCGAGGATTCCAACTACTGTTTCGGGGAGGGTGGCGCGGGCACTTTTTCCGACGGCAAACTCTATACGCGCGCAAAAAAGCGTGGTCCCGTCTCGGACGTTTATCGAACCTTGGTGGCCCACGGGGCTCCGGAAGAAATCCTCATCGACGCCCATCCCCACATCGGATCCAATCTGCTGCCCAACGTGGTGCGAGCCATGCGTCAAAGCATCCTTCAAGCAGGAGGCGAGGTACATTTTAAGTCAAAAGTTACTGATTTCCTGATTCAAGGCACCCAGATCCGGGGCGTGATCGTAAACGATCGGGATACATTCGAGGCAAATCATGTCATCCTGGCCACCGGGCATTCGGCAAGAGATATCTACCAAATCCTGCACGCAAAGAATCTCCTGCTGGAACCCAAACCATTTGCCGTAGGAGTCCGCATCGAGCACCCGCAACCCCTCATTGACCGATATCAATACCACCTGCGCGAGGAGGAGCCCCGACCACTGCTTCTGCCGGCGGCGAGCTATCGACTGGCCACCAAGATTCGTGATCGCGGAGTGCACTCCTTCTGCATGTGTCCGGGCGGTTTCATCGTTCCGGCCGCCACGGAGAATGACGAGGTGGTGGTGAATGGGATGAGTCTTTCACGCCGCGATTCCCCTTATGCCAACAGCGGCATGGTGGTCACCGTGGAACCGGAGGACACCGAGACGTTCAGGTCGGAGTTCGGTCCCCTCGCCGGGATCGCCTATCAGAAAGTCCTGGAGCAGGCCGCGAAACATGCAGGAGGCGGCGGTCAAGTCGCCCCCGCACAACGTGTCACCGACTTTCTGCAAAACCGATGTTCACAAGACCTGCCCAAAACCAGTTACCATCCCGGCATCCGATCAACCCCGCTCCTGGAGCTCCTGCCCGCAGACATCTCCGGACGCCTGAAAGAAGGGCTGCAACAATTCGGAAAGCAAATGCGCGGCTACATCACCGAAGAAGCGTGTCTCATCGGGTTCGAAACACGCACCAGTTCCCCTGTCCGCATTCCGCGCGACCCCTCCTCACTGCAGCATCCGCAAGTCAAAGGATTGTATCCCTGCGGAGAAGGTGCGGGGTTTGCGGGAGGCATTGTGAGCGCGGCTCTGGACGGTATCCGCTGCGCTGAAGCCGCCGCTGCGACCAAATAGAACCGGGTGGTTCCCTTCGAATTTGAAATCACCCCATTTCACCTTGAGTCTTCACCAGGCTTTCAACGCGTTTGGCCAACTTGATGGCTTGGTCGACGCATTCCTCCATGGCCTGATCCTCATTATCGGCATCCACGCGCCCGGACGAAACCTTGGCGGCAAAAATCGTGGAAGCACTGGTCAGGATGGCGATTTCGGTGGGCTGCAAGTTCATATATTCGGTTTTGATCATGCCGAACACCTTAACAAGGCAGGACCAAGCTGGCAATGGTGTTCCATCACCTCTCAAACATCGATCACATCATCCCCATCAAGGTTTTGTGCAGGACGCGCGCCAGTGGATGGCGCGGATCCGGGAGCACCTTGAAATTTGCTTCCTACCGATTTGATTAATCGACGGCAAATCAGTGCGCGTACGGGGGGAATGAGCAGACAGAAACCGATCGAATCGGTCAGGATACCGGGTGTGATCAAGACCAGCCCCGCAACCAAAATCAACAAACCCTCGAAAAGAGCCCCGGCAGGCATCCTTCCCTGGCTTAACTCGATTTGGATTTTCTGAATGGTGGCAAATCCCTGCCGATGCGCCAGGGTGCCGCCAATCACGCCCGTCATCAGGATCAACCACAAGGTCACCCCCCATCCCATGACCGCCCCGAGCTTCAAGATCAGCCACAGTTCAAGCAATGGGAACCCCACAAACAAGAGCAACCACTTCCACAGTCCTCCAGGTTTCACCCTCCGTTGACTGTTCCAATTAAACTGAACAAACATACTCAAACAACATGACCTACCCCCACCAGACCGCAAGGAGGCGGCCAAGACCAGAAAAACTTTCATGAAGTTGTTGTCAGATCACCGTTTTAAGGGTAACGAAGGGAGGTGCCTTTTCTTACCCAGAAGGAACAATGGGCGGTATTTTGGATCCTGGTTCTGTTGATGGTCGGGTATGGTGTCAAACACCATCGTGCCTCCCGCCCCCAGCAGCCAGGGCAAATCCAGTCGGCGCCTTGAGGTGAACGATGCAGACACTAGACTTTGACCAGACTATTGAGCAGATTTCGCAGACCGATCCACGGTTTGCGGCAGACGCCTATTATTTCCTCAGGGACGCGCTGGACCATACCCAGGCCCAGCTCAGAAAACCAAGCTCGGGGCGCAAGCAACCCCAACACGTCAGCGGCAAAGAACTGCTGGAGGGCATTCGTGATCTCGCCATTGAACAGTTCGGCCCCATGGCCTTGACCGTCCTCAACGATTGGGGCGTTACCAGGTGCGAAGATTTCGGGGAGATTGTGTTCAACATGGTTGACAGCAAACTGCTTTCAAAGACTGCGGACGATACCCGCGAAGATTTCAAATCCATTTATGACTTTGAGGAAGCGTTTCGCAAACCTTTCCTTCCCCGCATGCGGCTTCCCTTTTCCCCGGAAAAACCAAGATCAAACCAAACACAAAAGGACAGGGCCTGACCCCTGCTTACAATCATCCGCCTCTGCCCGAACATGCCCCCATGTCCCGATAGAGTGGATGATCCAATGAATTATTTGACATGTCCAGCTCAGCAGCCTACTCACGCTCCATCCAGCCATCCGGCGCCCAACTCTGCACACTCCCCAACGGACTGACCGTCATCCTGCTCGAAGACAGGAGTAGTTCCGTCGTTTCCGTCCAGGCCTGGTGCGAAGCAGGAAGCATTCACGAGGGAAAATGGTTGGGGGCTGGTTTGTCGCATGTGCTGGAACACATGCTTTTCAAGGGCACCAAGACAAGAGGCAAAGGCCGCATCGACCAGGAAGTGCAGGAAGCAGGCGGTTACATGAACGCCTACACCTCGTTCGACCGAACCGTTTATTACATCAATGCCCCGTCCTCCGGTGCCGGAGTGGCTGTGGACATCCTCACGGACATCATGCAAAACGCCACCCTGCCGGAGGATGAATTGGTCAGTGAACTGGATGTCATCCGCAGAGAGATGGACATGAACCACGACGATCCATCCAGACGCTCCGGACGCGGCTTGTTCGAAACGGCCTACCTCCATTCTCCCTATCGTTACACGGTCATCGGGTATCCGGATGTCTTTGATCGTATTCGAAGAGAGGACGTGTTTGAATACTATCAGACCATGTACACCCCTTCGAACCAGTTTTTCGTGGTGGTGGGCGACATGAACACCGAAGAAATCATGGCGCAAATCTGTGAAGCGTATCAGGACGCTCGCTTTCGTCCGCTGGAACCTCCCTATATCCTTCCGGAACCACGTCAGCTTTCCCCCAGACAACGCATCGAAGAGTCCCCCATTGAACTGGGACACGCCCATGTGTCCTGGCACATACCGGACGTGCGTCATCAGGATCTCCCCGCCATGGAAGCCTTTTCCATTCTGATGGGTGGAGGACGAAGTTCCCGTCTTTACCGACGTTTGCGCGAAGAACTCGGCATCGTGCACGCCATCGATGCCTGGACCTATAATCCGGGAAAGCCGGGGTTATTTGGCGCCAGCGCCGTTTTTGATGGAGATCAGTTCACCCCGGTCATGGAGGCGTTGCAGGCGGAAATCGACCGCACGCTTGAAAAAGGCATCTCAGAATCGGAACTCTCCAAAACCATCAAGCAATTCACCTCCGCCACCTTGTCCTCTCGCAAAACGATGCAGGGCCAGGCACAGGACCTCGGAAGCGCCTGGATGGCGGCCCGTGATTTGAATTTTTCAGACCGATACCTGAAGGAAGTCCAATCCCTGACACCCGCCCAGGTCATTGATGCGGCCAAACGATATCTGGTTTCGGATAACCGCTCTCTATTTGCTCTGCTTCCCGAAGGATGCACTCCCAGGAAATCAGCTCGCACCACAACCGCCCGAAAATCTGAGATTGAAAAATGGGAACCCGGTAACGGCATGCGCGTCCTTTTCATGGACGACAAACGCCTGCCTTTTGTGGAGGTTCGATCGGTTTTCTATGGCGGAGTGCTGGAGGAAACCCCACAAAACAGTGGCATCACCCAATGGATGGGACAAGGTCTTCTTAAAGGCACCGCCCACCACACGGCGGCCCAGCTCATGGAGTCCGTCGAATCCGTCGGTGGCAGCATCGAATCTTACGCAGGAAATAACAGTTTCGGGTTGAATATTGAAGTATTGAACCAGGATGCCGTTTTTGGAATGGAAACGCTTCAGGAAATCCTACGACACAGTACCTTTCCCGAGCAGGAAATGGAACGTGAACGACAGGTTCAGCTGGCCGGGATCCGGTCTCAAAAAGATCACCTCCTTAGTCGGTGTTTTCGAATCATGCGACGTGGATTGTTCGGAGAAGCTCAGTACGGCCTGAGCACATCCGGAGAAGAAGGGTCGGTCCAATCACTGCAACTCGACAAAGTCCAGGCCCATTTCAGCAAACTGGTCGTTCCCGGCAATCAGGTGACCGCCGTTTTCGGAGACATTGATGTGAATCAAATGAAGGATTCTCTCATGAAATGGTGGGAGAACGCCCCCAAGTCCGAGCCGGTACGTTTGCCGTCCGAAACACCCGAAGCCGCCATCCAGCAACAGGAGGTCTCTGAAAAGTGCGACAAGAAGCAAGCCGTGGTGGTGTTTGGCTTCAAAGGAACCACCTTCTTTGACAAAGATCGGTACGCTCTGGATTTGATTCAAGAAACATGCAGTGACCTGGGGTCCAGACTGTTCATGCGCATCAGGGATGAACTGGGGCTGGCCTATTACGTTGGAGCGCAGCACATGCCCGGATTGGTGCCCGGATATTTCGGTTTTTATGCAGGCACCTCCCCCGAACATGTAGAACAGGTCAAAGCAGAGTTCCTGGCACAATTTGAAAAGATCAAAAGCGAAGGCATCACTCGCAAAGAACTCGACCGATCCAAGGCCAAGCTGCTTGGTCAGAAACAAATCGCCCGGCAAGATCTGGGGAACCTCGCCATGAACACGGCTTTGGATGAGCTATATGGTTTGGGCTACGAAAACCACCTCAGCGAAGACAAGGCCATCCAAGCGGTCACGCTGGAGGACATCCAGCGAGCGGCACAGACTTACTTTGTCAGCGATCGGATGACGGTGGCCACCGTCGGCCCCTGAAACAAATTTCAGGCAGAGCCTCCTCATGCATCGGAACCACGGTAGAACCTCAAAGTTCCGCCGCAACAATCCGGGTCCAGATTTCATACCCTTTCGGGGTCATGTGCAGTCCGTCTTCCAGAAACAATTCCGGGCGCGGCTTGCCATCTTCACCCAGCATGGAATCCCAGATATCGGCAAAACCGAGATCATTGTTCAACCAAACGTAATGTTGAATCATGCGGTTGGCCTTTTTCATTTCCGGAGCCTGGTCCCAGCGCTTGATGCTCGGTTTGATGGCAATGAAGATCAACCTGGTCCCTGGCAACTGCTCCTTCACCATCGCGGCAAAGGTTTTGAAATGTTCATAGACCGTCCGAGCTGTATCTCCGCGGCCAATGTCATTGTCTCCTTCGTAAAAGACAATGGTCGAAGGCTTGTAAGGCAACACGAGTCGATCAAAGAAATGAATACAATCCGGCAAGGTCGACCCTCCGAAACCCCGGTTGATCACCTGGTGCTTTGGAAAATCCTCCGCCACCGTCTTCCACATCCGGATACTCGAGCTGCCCAGAAACAGTACTCCGTTACTGGCAGGTTCCTGCTCCTTATCGGCCGCTTCAAATTTCGAAATAGCTTCTTCCCATTTTGAAAAATCCTGTCCGTTGGCCGCCATTCCGGCATTCAATCCAAACAAAAACAACAAGAGAGCGGCAAAACTCCAACCATTTCCCCAATGAGCAAGCCATGCAAACAAACGTGGTTTCATGAGGGGCATTATCCACAGGACACACCAAACAACAATTGGAAAAAATAAAGGATTATCATTTTGAAGGTAGATGGTATCTGAATAGCATGAACCCATCTGAGATTCGACATTCAAAAACCGATGGTTATCCATCAAAAGATCCATGACTGAGAAAAGGTTGGACCGATACATCACCCGCTTTCAGGGTAATGCACCCGTCATCGTCACTCCGCCAGCCGAAGCGTTGGTGGGTGTCATCGTCATCCCCTGCTACCTGGAACCGGATTGGAAGGACACGCTGATTTCCCTCATGCAATGCGATCCCCCAAATGGTTCGTTTGAAGTGCTTGTGGTGGTGAATGCCAGTGCTTCGGCTGCCGAAAACATACGCACGGAACAAACGCATGCATATGAGGAAATCACTGCATTCACGAAACAGCACAGCACATCCAAACTGAACATGCATGTCATCGATGCCATGAATCTCCCCCCAAAAAACGCCGGTGTGGGTTTGGCTCGAAAGATCGGAATGGATGAGGCGCTGCACCGATTGGATCAATCAGGTTTTCTGAACAACGGGTTTATCGTCGGTCTGGATGCAGACAGCATCTGCGAAAGCAACTATCTGACCGCGCTCGAATCTCATTTTCAAACACATCCCAAAACGCCCGGATGCAGCCTTCACTTTGAACATCCCCTCTCCGGCAACCTTGCACCGGACATTTATGAAACGGCCGGACTCTACGAATTGCATCTAAGGTATTATGTGCAGGCACTGCGGCATGCAGGTTTCCCTCATGCCTTCCATACCATTGGATCATCGATGGCAGTGAGAGCCCCGGTCTATATGGCTCAGGGCGGTATGAACCGACGCAAAGCCGGAGAAGATTTTTACTTTCTGCACAAAATCATCCCATTGGGACATTTCACGGAATTAACGGACACAACTGTATTCCCCTCACCGCGACCATCGGACCGAGTTCCTTTCGGCACTGGAAGAGCTGTTTCCAAACATCTGGGGCAAAAGAATTTTCCCACTTATCCCTGGGAGGCCTTCATGGATCTTAAGTCGTTTTTCCATCTGGCACGCGCTCATGATCCTTTCGCCAATAAGGATGAAACTTCCCTCCCCAAGGATCAGGTTTCAAGCCGGATTGGAGATTTCCTGGATGCGACGGATGGTTGGAACAGTTGGACATCATGCTTCAGAGGCACAGCCGGGTTCGAAGCTTATCAACGCCGTTTCTTTCAATGGTTCGACGGCTTCCAATGCATGAAATGCATTCATTTCCTCAGAGATCAGTTTCATGGTGAGATGGAGGTTCGAACGGCAACCCATCACTTGTTGAAGGCAATGGACCCCACCAACGCAGACATTCAGGAGCGGGATGACTCTCAACTCCTTCAAACAATGAGAACCCTACAGAAAAAGCCGTGGATTCATCCGGACACAGCAACCAAGTAAGCAGTTGCTTATTAAACATCCATCATTTATTACCAGAGCAATGCCGCTAACAATTCCATCCCAAATACCGGTCATACACCAACGTTTGCAACGGACTATTCTGGCCATCCTGATCCCGATGTGTTCGGCGATGGGAGCAGATACCTCCTCTCATGAAGGTTTTCTTCCCAAACAGATCACCGGGGTGCGATCCTTTCTTGAGCAACATGCGGATTACGATGGACGCGGGATTCGAGTTGCCGTCCTTGACTCGGGCGTGGATCCGGGAGCGCATGGACTGGCACGGACAACCCTGGGGTTGCCAAAGATAGTGGACATTCTGGACGCTACCGGCAGTGGCGACGTGGACACGAGCAAAATAGCCAAGGCATCCGATGAAGGCACGCTCGTGGGACTTTCCGGTCGTGAATTGAAACTGCATCCGGACTGGTTGTCGCCGGATCGAACCTTCCATCTGGGCATGACACGTGCAAAGGATCTGATGGGTGGATCGGTGTGGAATCTTTATGAAGCAGAACTACGAAAGGAAATGCTCAAAACCAATGAGACATACAAAGCTTCCATAGAGTCCGAGCTCGTAAGGCTTAGGTCTGATCAAGACCTGCCGGAAGATCAAAGAACATCGAGGGAAGCAGATCTCGAAAAACGCATGGACCTTCTTGAGAAACTGGAAAAAGATTTTTCTCCGGCGTCACCGGTCTTCGACTGCGTGGTCTTCAAATCAGACAACCTGTGGCAAGCAGTGGTCGACACCAATTCGAATGGCGATCTTTCGGATGAAACATTGCTGGGCGAATACTCGGTGAATCAATCCTACGCGGGTTTCGGACCGGACAATCTGGTACATTTCGGCGTCCATGTTTACAATGACGGCAACCTGCTTTCCATCGTTGTTCCATCGAGTGCCCACGGAACACATGTTGCCGGCATGATCGGAGCCTATTACCCGGATGCCCCCGAACGAAACGGCATAGCGCCAGGAGTTCAGATTGTCTCCATCAAAATAGGCGACACCCACCTCGACGGCATGGAAACGGGCATCGCCCTGCAACGAGCCCTGAGAATGGTCAGAGATCTGGATTGTGATTTGATCAACATGAGCTACGGGGAACCATCCTCCACCCCCAACAAAGGATGGTTCATCGACCAGGTGAACCATCTGGTCAATGAACACAATGTCATCTATGTCGCCTCGGCCGGCAATGAGGGGCCGGCGTTGTCAACCGTCGGAGCCCCCGGAGGAACCACCTCGGCCATCCTGGCCATCGGTGCTTACGTGCATCGTTCCATGATGCCGCTGCAGTACGGAATCTCACACGCACCTCAAAACACCCTTTATACCTGGTCCTCGCGCGGCCCCACTCTGGACGGAGATCTGGGGGTCAATCTTTGTGCGCCTGGAGGAGCGATTGCCCCGGTACCCACCTCCAGTCTGCAACCCGCCATGCAGATGAATGGGACCTCCATGGCTTCACCCTATGCTTGCGGTTCCATCTCCCTGATTTTGTCCGGGCTGAAACAGAAACACATCGACTGGCAACCCTATCAGGTGCGGATGGCTCTCGAGAATGCCGCCCTGTTCATGCCGGAAATAGATCGTTTTTCACAGGGAGCTGGGCTGATCCGGGTTGAATCGGCGTTTGAAGCACTTTGCCAGGATGCACAGGACACCGTGATTCGGGGTTACGAAATTCGCAATTCCAGTCAATCATCCGGCCGGGGAATCCTGCTCAGAGAACGTGCAGACCTCGAAGTTCCCACACGTCACAGCATCAGCATCGAACCGATTTTTCCTGAGGAGATATCCCCGTCACAAAAAGCCGAATTCGAAGTGTGGGCTTCACTTGAATCCGATGCGGACTGGATTGAATTTCCTGATTCAGTGCTGATTCACCGGACGCAAGGAAAAATCAGTGTGCTGGTGGACACCCGAAATTTGTCACCCGGAGCTTATGCATCCTACATACAGGGCAAAGACATGCATTCCGGCAAACCCTTATTCCGCATCCCGGTGCACGCCATGGTCCCACATCCAACAAACGATTCCGCCTCGCAGACCTGGCAACAGGAAATTTCCCTTGAACCGGGGGATGTTTCCAGATTCTTTCTCAGCCCCCCAGCCTGGGCCCAATGGGCGGAGTTCTCGATTGAAGGCGAATCGTTGGCCCCCCTTGACAGACTGGGGCTCCATACGACGCAACTGGCACCCGAAAAGCGTTTCAATGAACATGAATGGAAAAAATATATCCGGGCCGAGGAGCTTTCGGAATACCATGGAAGCATCCCTGTAACGGGCAATCGTACGATGGAATGGGCCTTTGCCTCCTATTGGTCCAATCGAAGCGAGATGAATCTCAAGGTGCATGTTCGGTTCAGGGGAACAGGACGGTTTCAGGAATCGCTCGTCATACCGGCAGGGAACACGATCGTTCCCCTCTCTGCCCAGGGCATTCAAGATCAAATCCACCTCAAACCCAGAGGAAACCTGACCGGAAGACTGCTTTCGTTGATCCCACACAAGCATGCCATTGAGGCTTCCAAGGACCCAAGAGACCTGCTGGTCAACGACGAACCTTTGTCTGTGCTGAAAATGGTCTACCATTGGGAGAACACAACAGATCAACCCATCACACCGCAATGGCACGGCCTGTCAGAATTACTATATGATTCCCCTTACAGCTCACTGCTTTGGAGGCTGGAGGATCAGCATGGACGTTTGTTGGTTCAGGACGATGCCTGGACAGACCCGATTTCAGTCCCCAAAGGCCCACTCTCACTCACCTTGCAAATCTGGCATGACGACCGAGACTTATTGGAACGGATCAAAAACATGCCGCTGGTACTCCATCAAAATCTCGCCTCCCCGCTCGCCATCCAGATCAATACCTCCTTATCCAGCGCCGCTGCTCTGAGGAAAGGAGACAGTCCCTGGCGCACCTTTGATCGAGGCGAAACGGAGAACCTCTGGCTATTTGTGCCAAGTGACTCGGTGGACGCCCAATCACAACAGAATCATGTTTCCGCATTGACAGGAGACCTTCAATGGCTGGATAGCGACCGACACCATGGTGCCAAATTGAACACCAGGATCACCTGGATCCCAACACCGGGTATCCCCTCGGCCAAGGAAGATCCAACCACACTTCCGGATCAAGTTAAGGATTTGGAGGAGATGCTATGGAACACCCAGGTGCGCCATCTGAGAAACATGAGCAGCAACCCGGCATCCATTGAAACATTCAATGCACTGTACGAAAACCTGAGTGCCAAGCCTCCCTTTTCCAAAGAACTGGAAGACATCATGTTGACCCACCTGGATGGAAAAAACCAAAGCTCAGGCCTGGATTCGCTCATTCTGCACTTGAATAAGATGCTTGCCGGTATCGATACCCGGAGCATTCGAAATTACTTTTCCATGCGCCACCAACTGAAAAATCACGCAGAAAAGGAATTGCATCAACAAATGCAGGAAAATCGAGAACACTTCCTCGACCTGCTGCACCGCAAAGCCCGCTCCCTGTCTCAGCTGGAATCGAGCTTGGACGAGAGATCATCCGCATTTGAAGAGGCATTGGACGAATTGCGAACGTGGGTGGACACCAGTGAAGGGGTTTACAGACTTCTTGAGGTTTGGGAGGCACAGAGAGAAGCTTCCTTCGGTAAAGCACTGGATCGACTCAGCCCACTGATCAAGGAAGATGACCAGGACCTTTCGCTTCTTTGCCAGAGAATAGAACTGTTTCAATCCATGAACTGGACCTACTGGGCAGACCAATTTCACTTGTCTCTGAGGGAGCGTTTTCCAAATCGGGAGATTAAACTGAAACCCCTGCCACCGTCAGATTAACTCGGCGCCCCCGATGAGTGGCTAATTTTTTCGAATCTAAAACTTGATTTTGAAAGATCAACAAGGTAAGAATAGGTGTTTCGTTTGCTGAAAATCGTTGTCATGATGACGACAGAAACAAACGGAAAGCGTCCAAGGCGATGGGAATGGCATAATCAAATGAGGCGGCGACGCATGCAAGTTTTAACTGCATCAAACACACAAGCCGCAATACCCCCTATTAACGGGATTACCTGTCCGCAGCCTTTGACCTAATTTAAAGTTTTGATTTTCGTCCCTTGTTGGGCGGAAATTTTTGCTTATATTCGCAACAAAACCTAGATCAAGGCGCCAAATAACCCGTAAATCACCCGCAGAGTATAAAGAGCGGGAATGAGTTTTATCAGTTAATCCATATGGTCAAAAAATCAAAGGCAACAACCGCCAAGTCCAAATCCGCCCCTCAAAAGGCGAAGGCAAGCACTGTAACCAAAAAAGCCACCAAGCCAGAAAAAGCTGCCGACACCGAAAAAAGAAAAGTTAATTCGGCCAAAGCCCCTACCAGCAGCAAGTCAAAAACCAGCACGGCATCAAAGAGTTTGCAAAAAAAAGCTGCAGCAAAGCCCAAATCAACAAAATCAGCCAAAGTCACCACCAATAAACCGGCCAAAACCAAAACTGGCGACAAAGCGGCGGCTGGCAATAAAGCTGCAGCGCCCTCTGCGACGGCCAGCAAGGAATCCAAAGCAACCAAAAAAAAGGCCATAAGTGATGACGCCGGCAAAGCGAAAAAGAATAAAGAAGCCGTCGCTCGCACAAAATCCATTCTGGAAGAAATCCAGCGCCAGGCCAAAGCCAAGGCCAAAGACAAATCCAAGGGTAAATCCAAAACCGAAGAGGAATTGGAAGAATTAAACCCGCCATCCGGCAAATCAGGCGTCAACCTGACCGAATACGTCAAAGAACTCCTCAGCCTCGCTCAGGAACAGGGTTATTTGACCTATGGAGACATCAACGAAGTGCTCCCCGAGGAGGTCATCACACCGGAAGACCTGGAAGAGGTTTACAATCGCCTGCGTAATCTGGACGTCGAAATCGTCGATCAAGCTGAAGTCGAACGCATCAAGAAAAACGACCAGAACGACGAGGAAGATGCCGGCCGTCTGGACATCCTCGATGATCCCGTTCGCATGTATATGAAGCAGATGGGTAAAGTGCCTCTGCTCACCCGCGAACAGGAAGTCGAAATCTGCAAACGCATCGAAGACGCCGAAATCGCTCAGCGTAAAATCGTTTACAGCATGGGCTTTGCCGGAAAGGAACATATTGCCCTGGCTGAAAAACTCATCGCCGAACCCCCGAAAGAACGATTTGACCGCGTCATTCTGGATAAAAAGATCGACAGCCGGGACAAACACCTGAAATACCTGCGCCGACTGGTGAAACAGGTACGGGAACAGGATCAGGTGGTCGACGAAAAATATGCCGCATGGCAGAAGGCAGGCAGCAAGAAAACACAGGAAAAGTATCACGACGAATTTCTGAAGGCGGACAAAAAACTGCAGAACATGTTCGGCAAGTTTTACTACAAGCAAAAGGTCATTGAGGAAATGACGCTTGTGACCGAAAACATTTTCGAAAAGATACACGCCAGCCTGGACCTGATCAGCGATCTCAACCGTCAAAAATCCTCCACGCACCAGCAATCTTACATCCAGATGGAGGAGCAAAAAATCCAGGCGCTCGAAGCTTTTGTTCGCATGCCGCACGCGGATTACCTCGAGGCATATGAACAGTTGAAGGAATTCGCAGCCAAAGCTCACCAGGCCAAGACGGAAATGGTGGAAGCCAACCTGCGTCTGGTGATCTCCATCGCCAAGAAATATACCAACCGTGGATTGTCCTTCCTCGACCTGATCCAGGAAGGGAACATGGGCTTGATGAAAGGTGTTGAGAAGTTCGAATACCGCAGGGGTTACAAATTCTCGACCTACGCCACCTGGTGGATCCGCCAGGCCATCACCCGATCCGTCGCCGACCAGGCGCGCACCATCCGTATTCCGGTCCACATGATCGAAATCATCAACAAGCTGATGCGTGTGCAGAAGCAGTTGTTGCAGGAATTCGGCCGCGAGCCTACCGCTGAGGAAATCGCCGATGAAATGAACCTGCCGGTCGATCGTGTCAGTGCGGTTCTCAAAATGGCCCAGCAGCCCATCTCCCTGGAATCTCCCGTGGGGGACAGCGGTGATGCCAATTTCGGTGATTTCATTGAGGACAAATCTGCTGAAAACCCATCGGACATGACCAGCCACCTCCTGCTACGCGAACGTTTGAATGACGTCCTGACGACGCTCACCGAACGCGAACGCAAGATTCTGGAGCTGCGCTTCGGTCTCCACGACGGGTATGCACGCACCCTCGAAGAAGTCGGCAAACAATTCAAGGTCACCCGCGAACGTATCCGACAGATCGAGGCCAAAGGTCTGCGCAAACTGCGTCACCCGACCCGTATACGCCAGTTGCAGGGCTTCCTGGAATCGGACGCAGCCGTTTAATGGTCTCTGGATCATGATTTCACACACCCCGGATCGTGATATCGTCTCAGGACGCACATCGCTCCGGGGTGTTTCGTTTTCCGAGCAGCCCTCCCTTGGGTTGTGACCTGAATCCTGCTGGATCGATGAACATACGTCATTATTTCACCCATTTTTCCAGTCTGGGGGGCGTTCAGTCCATCCTGACCACGCACCTCAATCACGACGTCAAAGCCGGCCTGCGCTCATCCCTATTGGCGTTTTTCGACCAGGAAGAACCCGACACCCCCTACTCTGTCCAAGGTTTAAACTGGAACGGACGAACCAACATCCTGAAAGCAAGAAAGGCATTCAAAAGCAGTGAGTGTGGCGTCAAGCATGACTGCTGTGTTTACCATGATCTCTGGGGCATGGCTTTTCTGGCAGACCTGGATTCTTGTTCACTCAGGTTGGGCGCAATCCATTCTCATTGGCCGCACCTGGAACATCAGTTGAGTCAACTGGACGGATTTCTGGACGGGGTATTCTGCGACAGCCAGGCCATCGCGGACCTGGCTCAAAAGCACATGCCTTCGCTCAGCCCGGAACGCGCCATTCATCTTCCTGTCCCCATCAAAACATGCCCGCCCGACCTTCAATCAAAGCGCCCTCCACTGGGGGTACGTCCACTCCGCCTGGGATTTGTCGGCAGGGTGGATCACCTGCAAAAGAGAGTGGAACGTTTCATTCCCCTGGTGAAGGTTCTTGAAACGCAAAAGATCCCTTTCGAACTGGAATTCCTGGGCAGCGGCACCGCCGAACCAGAGTTGAAACAGGCATTCAGGGACAAGAAACATATCCACTTCCACGGCAGACAATCCGGATCGGATTACTGGCGCATCCTGTCTTCGTGGGATTTCGTGATATACACCAGCGATTTTGAAGGATCACCTCTGGCAATGCAGGAAGCCCTGAATGCGGGATGTATCCCGATCTTTCCCCGCATCCAATGCGGCGGAGACAAAGTGGTGGAGAACATTCATCCAGAACTTCTCTATCAACCCGAAGACTACGCATCCATCGCGAGCACTTTGAAAGCATGGCAGGAACTTCCACCAGAGCAGGTGGAAGAAGCACGGGGCAAAGGCATTTCCATCAGCAACGAGTATGCGGAGGACAAATATCATTATAAATTCATGTCCTTCTTGAACCGTATCCAGGAACTGCCCCGCATTTCTAGACAACCCGTCCCGGCAAGAGCCCGGTTTTGGACAGATCACCTGCCCTTCGCGGTTCTACGCCGATGGTTTCCTAAAGCTTTTTTCAACTACCGGCCCAGGGCGAACTGAGATTTAATATTAGCCCACCAAGCCCAGTGCCTTGGTCAAAGCATTCATGCAACGCTCGTTTTCCGACGAAGTCCCGATACTGATACGAATCCATTCCGGCAATTGATACCCCGCCATGGGACGTGTGATGACTCCCTGTTTTTGCAACTCCTCGAACACCCGTTTCCCCTCACCCACTTTGACCAGTACGAAATTGGCATGAGACGGCACATACTCAAGCCCATGCGTATCGAATTGGTTTTGAAAAAATTCAATCCCTTCCTGATTAATCTCCCTGGTCCGCTGAACATGATCCACATCCCCCAAAGCAGCAAGAGCTCCAGCTTGGGCCAAGGCGTTCACATTAAAGGGTTGCCTGACCTTCTCCATCACTTGAATGAAATCACGATGCCCGATCCCGTAGCCGACCCGCAACCCAGCCAACCCATGAATCTTCGAAAACGTCCTCATCAAAAACAGATTAGGTTTGCCACCGTCCCTCAGCAAGGGTAGCAAATCAGTGGGTTGGGGCAGGAATTCGTAGTAGGCTTCATCCATGACGATCAACACATGATCCGGAATGCGGTCCAGAAAAGCCATCACTTCTTCGCTTGATGCCAGGGTACCGGTTGGATTATTGGGGTTGGCCACAAACACGGCTTTCGTTCGTTCGTCCACCGCATCGGCCATGGCTCTCAAATCGTGCCCATAATCGACCGCCCGCACGGTATTTGTCTTCGCCCCAAACATGGCGGCAACAATGGGATAGATGGCAAAACAATATTGCGACACCACGATATTGGAATCCCCATCCAATAACAAATGCCCGATCCATTCTATCAACTCGTTGGAACCATTGCTGAAAATGATGGATTCCTTGGGGATATCCAGGCATTCGGACATGCATTGCTTTAGATAAAACGCATTTCCATCAGGATATAGATGCACCTGCCTGGCCGCTTTTTGAATAGCCTGCAGAGCCTTCTCGGAGGGGCCCAATGGATTTTCATTGGATGCCAGCTTGATGATGTCGCCAAACGGAATACCCAGCTCACGGGCCACTTCTTCAATGGGACGACCGGGTTGATAAACAGGCAGGGAATTTAAATGTCCCTGCGTTGGAACTTGAAATGATTTCATTTGAAAATGGATTTAGTAAGAACGAACCGTGCGATCAACAATGCTGCTGACATCGACATGAGTCTTCACCAGGTCACGAATCAAAGCAATCTTGGCACCGTCACCAGGACGGGTTTTTACAATCAAATCATGCACGGTTGAGGCCACCTGGTAGCTGTCCTCCTTGGTGATCAGGATCGGATAAGGCATCTTGCGGAGAATGTCCATCACTCGTTTGGATGGTTCAATATCATCGGTCAGGACGATGCCGGACAACTTTGTCGGGATCCCGTTTTCAAAAGGGATGGCTGCTGTCTCTATAAGATCCTCCCTGTCGGCGGGCATGATCATGAGAGAGCCGGGCTTGAAAAATTTACGGGCATTTGGGGCACTCATGGCGGCCACCACGACGTTGTCCACAATATTGTGAATCTGGGTGGATTTGTTGATTGCCTGGGCTTTCAGTTCGTCGCGGATCAATTCCATGGTGGGACTCGAAAGCATGCGTTGATGCGGAATCACCCCAAGCAGGCGTAGCCCTTTTCGTTCCAGGCCTTTCCGGGCAAATTCGGTAATGTATTCCACCTTGTCCTGCCTCACCTTGTTCAGGATCACTCCTATGATCTCCACCCCATCTTTTTCAAAAAGCGCCTGATTCAAGGCCACCTCATCAATGGGCCGCCCGATACCACCCTGGGTTACCAAAACGACCTTGGCATTAAGGATGCGCGCTACGGTGGCATTGGAGAGATCAAAAACCGATCCAACCCCGGCGTGTCCCGTGCCTTCGCACAACACAAAATCCTTCTCCCACGCCACACGATCGAATGCCTGCCATACCCTCTTGACCAATTGTTCCTGATTCGCGGATTTGAGGTAATTCCTGGTAAAATCGGATGCCACGGCAATGGGACTCATTTCAGGCAATGGACAGTTCAAGCTGTAAACCTTGTCCATCAGAAACGAATCCTCATCGATCTTGTGCTCCTTCACCTCAACAAAACGCTGCCCCACGGGCTTGATGTAGCCGATTCTGGGATAATACTTTTTGAGTGCCGAAAGCAACCCCAGAGAGGTGGTCGTTTTGCCGTCATTTTGACGCGTGGCAGCAATGAAAACGCGCGGAGTGACAATATTCTTCATATGGAATCCAAGTCGTTTAATCAGTGAGATGCATCCGGGATCGAGATGGAACTGTTACCGGACTTCTCTCCCGGCAAAACCTGACCGGCGCCAGGAAACAGCGCGTTGTATTCAATCGACTGCAGGCCAACGATCGCCGATACACCCAATATATCGTGTGCATTCGACCCGCGCGACACATCCGCTGCCGGACGATCCAGGCCCAGCAGGATCTGACCGTAGGCATTGGCCCGCGAAATGTGTTTCAACAGCTTGCTGGCAATATTACCCGAATTGAGATCCGGAAAAATCAGGACATTGGCCTGTCCCGCAACCAGCGAATCCTGGGATTTCACCTTGGCAACATCAGCCACCAGTGCTGCATCCACCTGAATTTCACCGTCGAAATCAGCCACCAAACCACAAGCCGCCGCTTTCTGGGTGGCTAACTGGGTGGCCGCCCGAATCTTGAGAATACTTGGATGATCGGCGCTCCCTTTTGTGGAATAGGAAAGCATGGCCACACGAGGCCGGGTACCAAGCAAATGTTTTGCCAGATTGGCAGTCGAAAAGGCGATATCAGCCAGTTGCTCGGCGCTTGGATCCGGGATCACACCACAATCTGCAAAAAACAACACCCCATTATCGCCAAACCGCGTATCCTCAACCTCCATGATCATACAACTGGAAGCCGTCGAAGTATTCGGAGCCACCTTGATGATGCGAAACAACGGGCGCAGCACACTCCCCGAATACTCGGCCGTACCGGAGATCAGACCGTCTGCCTGATGCATGGCCACCATCATGGAACCGTAATAATTTGGCTGCAACATGGCCTGATGAGCGGCCTCTTCCGTGACACCTTTACCCTGCCTGAGCTTGAGATAACGATCGGCAAAATTCTCAAGATCCTCGCTGGTTTCAGGGTTAATGATGCGAATCCCCTCCAGCCCAAGTCCCAGTGCGGAAGCAGCCTCCTTGATCCGCGTCCGATCCCCCAGAAGAATAGGCACCCCGAGCCGTAATGCGTGAAATTGTCTCGCGGTCTGCAACACCCGAGGCTCATGCCCTTCCGGAAAAACAATCCGTTTGGGATGCCGCTGTAGCTTTTCAATGATGGTACCGATAAACCGCATCCCCTAGAACTACCCAATCCCAACCAAATCTTCAACAGCAAGGTGGAACATGCTCTCGCCTTTTTTCACGGCGATCTTTTTCATTTCACCCCCCCGACTCCCAAACCATCCGGGAATGGACTTCAGCGATACCATCCAAATCCCCACAAAGATACACA
>JAQCFT010000305.1 GCA_027619545.1 Verrucomicrobiota bacterium
GGAAAGCCCCATCTCTATGATGGAAAAACTTTGGATCAATGCGCCGAAAATCCAGGCAGGTTTCCGGTAAGGAAGCGATCGAATGTAACCTGCCAGAGCAAATTGGGGCAGCATGGAAAGTGATTCGCGAACAGGAACCAGTAAACCGATCAGGTATACCGGGGCGCCCACTGCTCCCATGACCCAGGGTAATACCGTCTTGGTATTGACAAACTGGTCGCCTGTTTTGGTCAACAACATGGCCACCAATTGCCGTTTGATGTTGGAAGATCCATAGGGATCATCCATTGATTGGGGCTGTCCGGTCGTTTTTGGATGGGTTGATGGAGGCATGCGCACAGATTGTCTACCTGGAAAAGGTAACAACCCGGCGATGGGGATGGCAATCCTGCATGCGACCATCAGTATGGCACAGGTCAAAAAATAGAATCAGTATGGGAGGGGCTCCGTTTTCCCCCCATTTCAAACCATAGAGCATTCGAACCATTTTAAGCAGCAATGGAAACGCCCCAGTCATTCGAATACCCCCAGCTTCCCAAGTTCCGCGTCTTTTTGCTTATGAAAGATGTGAGGGAAAAGTATGGGATCGGGGATGGAACCCGACCCTCCGTATTTATCCCAATTACATATACAATCCGCCGTTGACCGAAATAACCTGGCCGGTGATGTAGGAAGCTGCCGGACTGGCCAGGAATGCCACCGCTGAAGCAACTTCTTCGGCAGTGCCCATCCTTCCCGCAGGTGTGAGACTGTTGACGTAATCAATGACCTTTTGGGGAATGTCCCTGGTCATGTCCGTTTCAATAAATCCCGGCGCCACGGCATTAACCGTCACTCCTTTTCGGGCGGTTTCGATGGCCAATGACTTGGTGAAAGAGATCAAGCCACCTTTGCTGGCAGAATAATTGGTTTGTCCGAAGTTGCCTTTCAACCCAACTATGGATGAGATATTGACGATGCGTCCCCATCCCGCATCCAGCATGCCAGGTAAAGCAGCCTGGGTGACATCAAATGTACTGGACAGATTGACATCAATCACCTCATCCCACTGCTCTTTGGTCATTTTCAGGAATGATTTGTCGCGGGTAATCCCTGCGTTGTTTATCAAAACCGCAATAGGGCCCAAGTCGCCTGAAATTTTCTCCACCACACCCCGAATATTGAACGAATCCGAAACATTTCCCTGATAAAGAGTGGCCTTACCCCCTGCCCCTTCAATGAAGGTTTTCACGGCGTTTGCCTCTGCCTCGGAGCGATTGTAGTTAATGGCGACGTGACCACCGGCTTGTGCCAGTGCAATGGCGATGGCGCGACCGATACCCCGGCCGGCGCCTGTCACCAGACAGACTTTGTTTTCGAGTATGGCGGACATAATATTCCTTTTTGTGAAGGATTGAACGGGTGCTCCACCAAACGTCAGGCAGAGCTGCTTGATCGGGCCACTCCAGGTCCCATAAATATCATCCACACGCGCATGCCCCGAACCCATAGGATGTGCTTTTCAGTGATGCCCTTTCCCCCAAAAACACCATCCATGGTCTGACTTTCATACCACCACCGTATTCTCCTGGAATCCGGTTTGCTCGAGCGCATCCAATACTCACTCGACCTGGCTATCCACAAAACCCATACTAACAAGATAGGACCCAGGCAGTGCTTTCCATTGATTGGCTTTTGTTAACCATTCCCGGCGCCGTTCTGGCAGGTGATTGAGAGCAGTTGCCATGAAAACCATAACGATAAAGAAGGTGTCTTAAAGCATCTCCAGACCGGCCAATTTGAATCAAGAGCATCGAAACCACAAGAACCACGCTTGAGCATTTCATCCGCATAGCCTAATACGTGGGGGGAGAACATAGACAACAATTCTTAAACACGATGCTTAGGACACAGTTAATGAATTATCTGGTTGGGGATGGGATGAGCCTGAATCAGCTCAGTCGCTTGACCCGCAAAACGGTCAAGGAACTCGAAAGCGATCTGAATCACCTCGAAAAGAGCCTGAAGCACAAAGGGGCCAAGTTAGGTATCGATCCGGCTTTATGCCGCAAGTGCGGTTTCGAATTTCCCACCACGAAACTTCACAAACCTTCCCGTTGTCCGGAGTGCAAAGCCACCTGGATTCAGGAACCAAAGATTTTTGTGAAGGACAAAGTGGAATTGGATTAGGACGGAATTCAGTGATTACGCAAATAACAATCATCGCAACGAAACCCAACATCGCATTCCAATGCCTGTAGCTTTCAAAAACGGCGACAACTCTCTGGAGTGCGGTGAGTATCACCGCTCTGGATACCTCCCGATAAAGCAGCAGCACAGGATTTCTTCACGCAACTCACTAATTCCATCAATGGAGAACGACAATCGCGTTCGATATAAAGAGAGGCTACTGAACATGAAGAGAACCAACAGTCGCAGGGACGGTATGCAGAGTTGTGTCGAGCCTCAGCACTCCAAATTTACACTTGGGGGTATCCATGCTGCCAAAACAAATGATCAGCTTATTCATAGATGAACGCACATAAGGGACATCAGACATCCAGTTCAGATAGCTCCGAGATTATCACAGTCATTCCTGTATACAATGGAGAAAACTACTTGCAGGCCACTCTGGAGTCCATTGCGCGACAGACGAGACGGCCGGACCGACTTTTGATCATCGACGATGGATCAACGGATGGAACAGAGGATCTGGTGCGCGCCTTTAAGGACATCCCATGCGAATGGCATCCCAACCCGCAGAATCTGGGATTATTTCCGAATCTGAACAAAGCACTCGAGAAGGCAAATGAAGCTGAGTTTTTTCATCTGTTGCTGGCGGATGATTTGGTCGTGCCTGAATTCATCGAGACTTCCTGTCAGGCTCTTAAGGATGCCCCTACCCTTTCATTTTCCTGGTCGGATATTCAATGGATAGATGCCGAAGGCAAACACACCAAAGGAACGGTGGAGGATTCCGGAGAGGCTGGGGCCCCGTTCAGTAAACGAACATTTCTCACCCGGGAATCGGAATTGCAGACCGTTAGTGTGGGGTCCGTCATGATCCGGACTGGCCGTCGATCCATTCCCTGCCGCTTCCGAACCGATCTTCCTCAGGTGGCTGATTGCGTTTTCTATGGCGAACTGGCCAGTCATGCGAAAACATTGATCCATATTCCGCGCCCCCTATGCCATATCCGCACCCATGCGACCAACATGACCAGTAAAAATATCCAGAGCCTCAAAGCCTGGGTCACTGATGAATGGATCGCCATGCAGGAAACCGCTCGACGGATGCAGGAAGGAGCCCTTCAACGATGGTTGCGGCACCAAAAACTGAGATGTCTCTTTGCGGCCAGATCCAGGGTCAAGGAACAATGGATGGAACACAGTCAGCCTGATTACGCCCGACAAATACGCAAAGCAGCCCGCTCTGCCTTGCCTTTGCCGCATTATTTATTGGGCCGTATGTCTGTGCTTGTTCGGGACATGATCAAAGGCCGCAACGTGGAGGAACAAGCTCAGTCGTGATCCCACTTCAGACCTTGGTGCGTCCCAAATAGATTTCAAGCTACCATGGAAACGCCGCAGTCATTCGATTGCACCCGACTTCCCGCGGTCCACGTTTTTTGTTTATGGAGGGTGTTAGGATGAAGTATGGGATCGGGGTGGAACCCAACCCTCCGGTTATCATCCCACCCGAAATGAGATGCGCTGGATCATATCCTTGCCGAAGCAATGCTGCAGTCTTTCCAGGATTTCTTCCCGTCGGTATCTGACTATTTCGCTCAGCCACGTGCTGTGGTCCACATTCACGAAGAGTGTCCCCTTGCGGATGCCGACGGGTTGGGCATGTGCGGTCAGTGTGGGATCGATGAGATGGTTCCAGGCTTTCAGGATTTGTGATTCAGAAGTTCGGTCTTCAATACGCAGAGTCTGCAACGCCTTATTTACCAGATCCGAAGCCTGGTCTGGACGAAAAGCCATCAACTTTTCCTGATCTTCCGTATCAGCGCGATTCCATTGACGGAGAGCCTGCTGCCTGGCCAGCTCCTCCTTTGTCTTTTTGGAATCTTTGTAGCCTTGCCGAAAGCGCTTCTTGTTTTCCGCATTCGATGGTTGTTTGTCGTCCATTTTTCTGCATCATACCGCCCAGGAGGTCCCTCAAGCGAGCCTGTATTGACAATCTTCTCCTATGACAGATTGGATTCAACACACCCACAAACTATGGCAATGGGAGAGTCAGCTGATTCTTTGGCTGCAATCCCAGTCGCCCCTATTTGTCGAAAGCATGCGATGGGTAAGTGAGTTGGGGCATCCCCCGGCCATGCTGACATTGATTCTCATTACTTATTGGGGATGGAAGGATGAAGCTGGTATTCAGCTGGCGAAGTTTTTGACGCTGTGCGGATTAGCTATGTGCTTGATGAAGGATTTCATCCTGGCGCCAAGACCCTTTTGGATACATCCCGATGTGCAGGCCCTCGGGAGTGCAGGTGGTTATGGGACGCCATCAGGACATGCCATGATGGCCTGTGTCTGGCTCATTGTACTGCTTCATACACATCATGCCGGAATAAAAATCTGGTCCATCGCAGTCATCCTCTCGACAGGACTGTCGCGTGTGACACTTGGGGTCCATAGTCCACTTCAAGTATTGGCAGGTTGGGCGATTGGTTGCTTCATATTGACATGGATCCGGATGAATACCTCAAGACCCGGTGCCGAAAAATCCCATAAATCTGCGGAATTGATGCGAGAAATGGTGGTTTTGACCTTGTTGGGCGGTATGACTTGGTTTGTTTATCAGCGTTTGATTGATTGGACCGTTCCGGAACCATGGCTGCGGATGGCTGCGGAGAAAACCGATGGAACCGGGTCCATCCCGATCCCCAAGCCCAAAAGCGCCATTTACTACCTCTCCATGTCCATGGGACTTGCGATTTGGCATTAGGTGCGGATGGCATGTTGCGATCAAACAACCATGGGAGGCACGATGAAACAGCGTATTGCGAGAGTTGTCACCGGGCTCATTCTCGGGGCAGGAACATATTACGTTTACAAAAAATCAAATATCAGCACCGAAACCACCCCCCTGGTCTTGTATGCGGCGGGCGCGGCTGTAAGTTTCGTTTCCAGTTTCCTCTTGGCTCTTGGATTCCCCTTATTGTTTCAAAGCATGGGTTGGACGTCCCAAGCCTCACACAGTGAACGGTCCTGTTGATTTTCTACTTGTCGAATGGCCCCCGTCCAACGTGTAATAGGTATCGATGAATGAGAACCCCTTACAGACTCGCCCACCCCATCCCGTCAGGCAAGTCGCGGCCTTCACTCTGATTGAGCTGTTGGTTGTCATTGCCATCATAGCCATTCTGGCGGGCATGCTCCTGCCTGCGCTTTCCAAGGCCAAGGAAGCAGCACGCAGCACCGTCTGCAAGAGTAATATGCGACAAATTACCCTGGGGATGCTTCTTTATGTGGATGATAACGATGATTACCTTCCCTGGTCCGGCAGCGTGGATCGCAACGAACCTCCGGACTGGGTTTTTGGCGGGCAGAACGACACCTATCCCGACACCCCATCCCAATGGAAAAACAGAGGGTTCGGTTTCCATGCAGAATCGGGGTCCGTTTTTACTTACGTGACCGGGCAGGCACGGCTACCCTACTCGGAACAACACACCAACGTGTATGATGTCTATCGCTGTCCAAGCACCAAAGCTCATGGCAAGGCGCTGAGGGTGAATTTCAGTATGAATTCAAAAATCGACCGCAATGAAAACCTGTTTGGGCGTCAGAACACCGGACCGAGAGGTGTCAAAGCCAGCGTGGTTCCCAGGCCGACAGAGAAGTTGTTGCTGCTCAATGAGGACCCGGCAACCATGAGAAACGCCAGTTTCACCCCCGGCGGCACTGCTGCCAGCGGAAACTTCGTGACGCACAATGGCAAAATAAATGTTGGTTTCATGGATGGCCACATCGAAGGTTGGAAAAACGACAAGGTTCATGAAGCTCAGCGAGGAC
>JAQCFT010000013.1 GCA_027619545.1 Verrucomicrobiota bacterium
GACAGAAATGGTTTGCCTCCGTTTACGGGAGTTATTACCAAAATGACTTTTCTGGTTCGGGAGGCGGTTCTCAGGGGCGTTCGGACACATCGATGGGGTTCGGGGCCGCTTTGGACTACCGCATTCAGGAATGGATGACCACCCAGTTCAGCTATTCCTTCGCCGATTTTTCAGCTGACCTGCCATTCTCATCGAGGAGTTCTGTTGACTATCAAGTAAATCAGGTTAATCTATCCTCCAAATTTGGCTTCTAAATTATGAAATCCTTTTCCTATTTTTTCATTCAGCTCACACTAGGGATCCTTATGGTTTCTGAAAGCTTGTTGGCTCAGTCTCCAATGGCTTCTGATTATAAAGTGAAGCCGGAGGATTTGTTAAGTATCGAGGTGTTCAGAGAGCCAGATCTGACGGTTCCAGCAGTCCGTGTTGAGGCCTCGGGAACGATTACCATGTATTTGCTCGATGAAATTCCCGTGGCGGGACGAACCGTGCGCGAGATTCAGGATGATATTGCGAAGAGGTTAAAGGATGGTTACATCAAGAATCCTCAGGTCAAGGTTCAGGTTGAATTTACAGATCAGTTTTTTACAATTATTGGAGAGGTGGTTATCGACGGGATGTACGAACTCCCCAACGAGAAAAGAATGGATTTGACCGAGGCTATTGCCAAGGCCAATGGTTTTACTCCGAACGCCAAGAAATCCCGAATCGAACTGTGGCGAAGCGGAGAAAAGAAGACTTACGATTTTGACGAGCTGCTGCAAATCAAAGAAGATGAGAATAAGATCTTCATTCGACCAGGGGACAAAATCGTCGTGCCGGCTCGATTCTTTTAATCAACAATCCTATCTCATTTTTGCATGGAACCGAACGCCCCATCTGGAAACACTGAATTTTCCGCCTCAGAGAGCTTGAATCTGCGTCATTACTGGCATGTTATGCTTGAACGCAGGTGGCTCGTGATCACCGCCTTTATCTCGGTTTTCATCCTGAGCATCATCTATCTCGTCAAGGCAACCCCGATCTATCAGGCGACAGCGACACTTCAAATCAACAAGGAGTCGAACAGTGTCATGGATATCGGGGCTCCGATCGTTTTTAATTCCAACGATCAGGAGTATTTGCAGACCCAATATAAGAACTTGCTCAGCCGCTCCTTGATTGAATCTGTGGTGGAGGATCTGGATCTAAAGAAGGATGAGCGTTATTCCCAGGCTCAGGATACCGTTCGAGCGGTTCAAGGAGACATCACCATATCCCCTGTGAGACTCAGTCGCTTGGTGGAAGTTTCTGTCGAGCATCCTTCGCCCAGAGTGGCTGCAGAAATAGTAAACAAGCTTTTGCAGAATTTTTTGGCTCTCAATCAGGACCAGAAGCGTGATCGAGCATTGGATTCCTACAACTTTCTCACTTCTCAGGTGCAGGGACTGGCGAACGATGTCCGCCAGGCTCGAAGAGCTGTTTTCGATTTTCGTAAAAAAGAACAAATGCCTTCTCTGGAAGAAAGTCAGAATACCCTGAAGGCTCAGCTTGATCAGGCCAATGCGAATTACCTGCAAGCACAGGAAGAGGCGGTTCAGGCTCAGCAGAGACTTGACACGGTTAATAATTTGATTGCCGAGATGAAATCGGAAAACCGTGAGCTGGACATTTCTTCCATCCCTGAAATCGCGAGTTCCGTCATTATTCAGGGTCTCCGAATTGATCGAGCAAGAGCTCAAGCCGAATTAGCCAAATTGGAGGAGCGATATCTGGAAAAGTGGCCTGCCGTCAAAGAGGCCAAGGAACAAATAGAGGAATATACCAATCGTATTCAGGAACAGGCCCAATACGAACTCGAGGCGCTCAAGACAGCCGCTCGTTTTTCGAGAGCGAAAGCTGATCGGGCCAAGGCTTCCTACGAGTTGGCTCAGCGGGAGATGAGCCGCCTGAACGAACTTAAGGTGGAATATGACAACCTCGTCATGGAGCAGGAGCAAAGCGAGCAGATTTATTTGACAATGCTTGGTAAAACTAAGGAAATGGATCTGAATACTAAGGACATGTACCAGAATCTGGTTATTGTTGACCAAGCCATCGTTCCGTTTAATCCCGTCAAACCCAGAAAGGCTCTCACACTTCTTTTGGGGATGATTGGCGGCATGGGATTGGGTTTCGCTTTGGCCTTCTTCGCGAATTATCTGGATGACTCGGTCAAGAGTCAGGACGATGTAGAAACTTACCTCAAATTGAACTTTCTGGGGTATATTCCCAACATCAAATCCAATTCTCTGGTGGAACGCGATCAACAGGCGCATCTCCATCCGCAGTCCAATGCGGCGGAGGGATTCAGAACAGTCCGGGCAGCGATTTCACTCGTTCACAAATCGGACAAGTTCAAAGTATTGGCCTTCACCAGTACGATTCCATCTGAAGGAAAATCGCTGGTCACTTCCAATCTGGCCATTGTGACCGCTCAGACAGGGGTCAGAACCTTGTTGATCGATGCCGACCTTCGTCGTCCATCCATGCACAAGGCATTTCAGATGCAGAGCCCTGTTGGATTATCAGCCTATCTGACTGGACAGGTGACAGATGTCGATGAGATCATCCATAAAACCGAGATTCCGAATCTGGATATCATGTGTTGTGGAGCGGTTCCCGATAACCCCTCTGAATTGGTCGGATCCAAGAAAATGGGAGAATTGCTGAACGCTGTGAGGGACAAGTATGATCGTGTTTTCGTTGATTGTCCCCCTGTTTCGGCTGTGAGTGATCCTTTGATGGTGGCTTCAAGAACAGACGGCATTGTGTTTGTCACCAAATTCAACAAGATCCGTCGGGATCATGCACGCCGCACTATCCAGCGTATTCAGGATGCCGGAGTGTTTATTCTGGGGAATGTCATCAACGATATTGATTTCGAAGGTAAGGATTCTTACTATTATTCCTACTACTACTACCAGAATCGCTACTACGCATCCTATTACAGTAACGAAAAGAATCAGAAAGGCGGCAAATCTGACAAAGGCAACCTCGCCACCAAGGGAAAAGGCAAAAAGGATGACGAATCGGCGGCCTGAACAAGGCTGGCAATTGGGATTAGGGAGTGGTTTGCGGTGTTGCCAGTGCTTTTGAAATGGTTGCGATGTTGTGCCCGACCCAACCTTCATAGGTACCAAGGTCGAACTTCATCCCTTTATAGGATTCAATTTCTCCGGTCGTTCCCAGAGCATCAGAGAAGAGTTCACCGCCAATTTTTGTGCCCGAATCTTCGCTGATGCGTTTGATAGTGGCCGGTGAAACACTTGATTCCACGAAAACGGCCGGGACATTTCTGGACTTGATAAAATCGACGATATGGATGATGTCAGCCAAAGGCGCTTCCGCTACGGTTGAGATTCCTTGGACCCCGACCACTTGCAGACCAAAGGCGTTTCCAAAGTAGTTGAATGCGTCATGACTGGTTACCAAAACCCGTTTTTCCGGGGCAATTCCGTTGATTTGTTCCATACCCCAGCTCATCAACTTATCCAGCCTTTTGATGTAAGCATCACGGTTGGCTTGATAGGTTTGCTCGCCGGAAGGGTCATGTTTGATAAGGATAGTGGTTATGGTTTCCACGCATTCCGTCCATAATCTCGGGTCACCCCAAATATGCGGGTCCCAATGCCCTTGTATGTTCTCTGGTTTCAATAACTTGCTATGAGCGATGTTATCCGTCACAGCAAACACGGCTTTACCTTGCTTGTTTAAGCGGTCCAGAAGATCTGACATTTTTCCTTCCAGCAGCAGTCCGTTGTAGAAGACAAGTTTGGCTCTGGAAAGTTTCAAGACATCAGAAGCAGCCGGCTTGTAGAGATGAGGGTCAACACCCGGCCCCATCAAACCTTCCACAGACACACGATCACCACCAATTTGTTTGACCGTATCGGTGATCATGGTCGTGGTTGTCACGATGTTGAGTGCCGCACCATGTAAACAACTGGAATTTAGGACAAAAAAGCTCATGCAAAACAACATCGAACGACCAAAAACCCAACTGAAGGAAGTTATCATGGTGCCAAGTTAGTGGAAAAAATAATTGAATCAAGAAATAAAGTTAGACTAATCTATGTTTTTTAAGAAGCCAATTATTCCATGCCTGGCCTGACGAACCCTCCTGTTATTTGTCCTGAATACGATAAAGATGTGTTTTGCTGCGTAGGATCAAGGCCTGATCGATAACGGCAGGAGAAGCCATGAATCCGGACCCCAATTCATTGATTCCAACAATTTCAAACGTTTCGGAAGCTTTAATGATGGTGGTTTTTCCTTCCTCACTGAAGAGATATATCAAATTATTCCACAAAAGCGGCGAAGCTGAATAATTTCCACCCACTCTTTCTTGCCAAATGGGATTTCCGGAATGTGCGTCAATGCATGAAGCCACGCCTCCGTCGTGGATCATATAAATCTTATCATCATTGAAAATGAGGGAGGGTTTATTGGGAACGCTTCTTTTGAGTCGCCAGGAAACATGGGTGTCAGTGACATTGCCTTTGCCACCTGGCTGAACTGCCCAAAGTTCACCTTTGGAAAATCCGGTGCAATAATAGATGCTATCATTGGAGACAGTCGGTCGAGTACTGGCTGAATGTCCGATTCTGGATTCAGTTCTCCATAATTCATTGCCTGTGATAGGATTGTAGCCATACAGAGCCTTTGATCCAATGCTTAAAAGTGTAGGGATTCCATTAAAAACAGCAACATGAGGTGTGGAGAAACCCTTGCGCCAGTCACCATCAGCCTCAGGCTTTCCGTTCGCATCCAGATCCATGTAGTCAATGGAGCGCTGCGTGCGCCATCTGGTTTCCCCGGTGGCCTTGTCGAGAGCGATGGTGAACTGGTGGTCGCTTCCATCGAAATTCATAATCAGCAGATTGTTGTATAAAATTGGAGAAGATCCTGCACCCCTGAAATGATTGCATTCTATGTCATCTCGTTCCCATATTACCTTTCCGGTCTCACCGTCCAGACAGGCCGTTCCCGGGCTGCCAAAGGTGATGAATACGTGTCGATTGTCTACAACTGGGGTTGGAGAGGCATAGGAATTAAATTTGTGCGCAAATTGCGGGGCATCAATTGTGAAAAGTTGCTGATCCATTAAAATCGCTCCGGATGAGGCATCTATAGCGATGGCGAAAAGGTTTTTTCCATCTTCGGAGGCGGTTGTGACCCATACTTTGTCCTTCTGGATAACAGGCGAGGACCACCCCCGGTCATGGATAGGTGTTTTCCAGGCGACATTATGCTGTTCATTCCATTGTGTTGGAAGAGATTTTGCAGAAGTGATGCCCTGACCGGTAGGGCCTCTGAACTGATTCCAGGATTCTGCTGTCAATCTGTCTGAAAAGACCGAGGTTACCCAAATCAACAAGCAGTAGCATAAAGAAAACTTTAAACAATCACCGGGTTTCATGGAAGGATTCATGACCGAAAGCACTTCTGGAGGCCAGCTTTTTTTGGGAAGTTATTTTGAAAATAAATTGAAATAATCTTGGTTTTCCGGTGTCATTACGTTTATTGACAGTCACACTCCGTGGGTGGACAGAATAGAAGAACCGAAACAAATAAAGTTAAATCTATGAAGCAAATTCTAGCCGTATTATCCGTTGTTGCCGTCGTCGCCTCCTTGCAGGTGATTGGTGGTGACAAGAAGGGAGCTTGTTCCAGTTGCCCAAGCGCAAAAACCGCCGTGGGAGCCACTGCAGCAACTGAAGGTTCCGCATGTGCCGCATCCAAAACTGAAGTGGGCAGTGAAGCCAAATCCGAATGTGCATCCGGATCCTGTGAAAAAGGCAAAACCGCCGTGGGTGAAACTGCCGCATCTGAAGGAGCCGCTTGCGACGCTTCCAAGGCCAAGGTTGGCACAGAGGCAAAATCCGATTGCGGATCCTGTGAAAAGGGTAAAACCGCTGTGGGCGAACAAGCCAAATCAGATTGTAGCTCCTGCGAATCTTCCAAGACCGCAGTTGGAGAAAAAGCCAAAGCAGAATGCAGCCAGAAAACACTGACGTTCAAGGTGGGTGGAGCAGCTTGTGAAGAGTCCTGCGGCAACTTGGTCAAGACATTGACCAGCATCAAGGGCATCAGTACCGCTGAGTCTTGCTCTAAGAGCTCCATGACCAAAATTTCCTACGATCCTGCCACGGTGAAATCCGAACAAATCGCCGCTGCTATCGTAAAGGCTGGATACAAAATCGAGGGTCAGCAGGTTTCCTTGCCTGTGGAAGGTATGGCTTGTGAAGCATGTTCAACCAAGGTTGGTAAAACCTTGACCAGCTTGGAAGGTGTGATCAGTGGTTCGGCTTGTCACGAAAGCAAGAAAGCCACCGTGCTCTACGATCCTGCAAAAGTGAAAGAGCAGCAGATCGTTGCCGCCATCAATGGCGCCGGTTTCAAGGCTTCCGCTCAATAAGGCAATTTAAAATCAATTGAATCAAAATCAGAAAAGCGTCCTCTTGTGAGGGCGCTTTTTTTATAGCAACATCTTTACGCCCTCAACTGATCGAATGGCTTGGTCTATTTCCAGCATTCGATCATGTGTTTCCACCATCAAAGAAACTTCAAAGCTGATGTATTTTCCTTTTTTGGATCGATTGGCTGGTTGAAAAGCGATGTCCTCAAGGCCGATTTCAACCAAAGCCAGATTCAAGTTTTTATGAATGCCCATCAAATCCATGCAAATGACCTTAAAATGGCACTCGGCTGGGAACAACGATTCCTTTTCTTCTTTGGTCAACTCTCTCATGTCCGATTTCCTGAAATCTGGTTTAGTGGAGACTGCTCTTCTTTTCAATGTAATCCTTGAGGAAATGATGCAGTTGAAACGGTTTTGGTCAGATAAGATTTCGAGAATCTTTTGTCCTTCTTGCAGCACATGGGATTTTGATCCCATTCGATCTCGACAGAAGCATTCTTAATCCCCAACAAACTGCGGGTGTTTCCAGATGGGCACCCGTTTTTTCATTTCGACGATAAGCCATTCGCATGCTTGGAATGCTTCCTGTCTGTGAGGAGATGTCACTTCGACCCACAATGAGGATTCATTGACCGGGACATGGCCGATGCGGTGGATCAAACGGATGGATTCAATCGGCCATTTTTGTTCCACCTCGTCGAATATCAATTTGAACTGATGCACAGCCATTTCTTCAAAGGCCTCATATACGATGGCATCAATTTTCCTTCCCTGTTCCCCCTCACGGACGATACCTGAAAAATAAACGACAGCGCCCATCTGATGACTCAGGGTTCGTGATGAAACCATGAGGCCCTCATCAATGGGATCTTTGGTCAGTTCAATGGATCGTTTCATGATGACTAAAGTGATGCCCTGGAATCAGCCACCTTGCACCGGAGGAAACAGGGAGATTTCTTCACCTTCAGACAGCACATGATCCGTAGCCACGTACTCCAGGCCAACCGCTACAAGCGTCGAGCGTTTCATGGATTCCAGTTTGGGAAATTTTTCGCGAACCATTTCCATTGCTTGTTCCAAAGTGGCGCCTTCTTCCAGATCGATCCTGGTTGCCTCGCACCCGGTCAGATCCTTGAAGTAGGAGAAGAAATTGACTTTGATTTCAATCATTTGCTGTATGGGGTGCATGAGCATCGAGCACGCCGATGAATGGAAGTTGGCGGAATTGCAAGGCAAAGTCCAGTCCGTAACCGACGACAAATTGATCAGGAATGAAAAAACCGACGAAATCCGCATTAACCGAATGTTCGGAGGGTTGCTGACGTTCTTTTCGCAATAAAACGCAGGTCCGAAGTGACGCGGGTTGGCTCAGGTGCAGCTTGTCGGTTACCTTGCGGAGTGTTTGGCCCGTATCCAGAATGTCGTCGATCACCAGGACATGCTTTTCTTTCAAATCGATTTGCATCGGATGGGTCCATGAAAGTTCACCGGATGCGACATTTTTGCCATAACTGGAAACTCCCATGAAATCGAGCTCGATAGAAAAACGCCAATGGCGTACCAGGTCCGCAGTAAAGAGAAATGCACCTGACAGCAGACTCAATACCACTACCGGTTTGTCGTCAGGCATGCTTCGATCGATTTCATCCGCCAGTTCGCCCACTCGTTTTTGGATCAATTCTGAAGAAATCATCATCCCCTTCAGCATATCCGAATTCCAGGGTGTCGGAACGGGTTCAAGACCCTTCAGAGTCAGATCAACGGGTTTCATGAAAATTCAATGGCATTAAAAATCAAGCGACGCTTTCAGCGCATCAAACATGGCGCTGCCTTTCTCCTGACTTGCTGGTCTGTGAAAAACACTGTCCACATGTTCAACACATTCTTCCGGTAGCTCTGTCAGGAAGCGCGACGGGTGACTGGGGACAATCTGACCGTATTTCTTTCGGCTTTCACAATGGCTGATGGTCAACGATTCCATGGCCCGTGTAATGGCCACATAAAAAAGGCGCCGTTCCTCATCCAGTGTTCCTTCCTCGACAGACCGGGTGTGGGGAAGGAGTCCCTGTTCCATCCCTACGATGTGTACGTGCGGATATTCCAGCCCCTTGCAACTGTGCATGGTGATCAGAGTGACTGCATCGGGAAGATCATCCTCGTTTTCAAAACGATCCTGGTCCAGCGTGATTTCCTCCAGAAAACGGATCAATCTTGCTTCTCCGGTAACCGTCCCCAGAGCATCGGTCAGGCTGTCGATGGAGGAAACGAGTTCATGCGCACTTTGCAGTCTGTTTTCCGCCACTTTTGGATCTTTCTCCGAATGTTCCAGATCGACAAAGTAACCGGTTTGCTCAAGAAACCCCTTCGCCCACGCTGCGACATTGCCTTGTCCCTCTTCCTGCAGGAACTGACGGCACCCCTCTATAAACTCAATGAATGATTGGGCACTCCTGCGTGCTGCCGTGTGCAAACGGTCCAGTACGTCGGTGTGCCTCATGACCGCGTACACCGAGGTTTTACGATCCTGACTGATCTGCAGGAGCGTTTGCATCGTTTTGGCGCTCAACCCCCGGGCCGGTACGTTGGCGATACGCAGCAGACTGATGTCGTCATCGGGGTTGATCATGACTTTCAGATAAGCCAGCACATCCTTCACTTCCCGTCGATCAAAGTAGCTTTGACTACCAACGAGCCGGTATTTCACCTTGGCGCTGCGCAAGGCGGTTTCGATGGGTCTGGCCTGTAGATTGGTGCGAAAGAGAATGGCCTGTTCCTTCCAGGGGATGTGGGTGGAGATGCGTTGCACCTCGATTTCCTCCACGATGCCATTCGCTTCCTCCTCGTCGGTTTCGAACAGGATCAACCGGATCGGTGTGCCATGTCCTTTTTGGGACCACAGGGTTTTGTCTTTTCGGAGTGGATTGTTTCGGATGACGCCATTGGCGGCGTTCAAAATGGTGCTTGTTGAGCGATAATTCTGTTCGAGTTTGACGACTTTGACCTCTGGATAATGATCCTCAAGATTCAACAAGTTGGCGATTTCCGCGCCACGCCATCCATAGATACTCTGATCGTCGTCGCCCACCACGCACAAGTTGCGATGCTCCGAGGTCAACGCGTGAATGAGTTGGAATTGTTTCCCGTTTGTGTCCTGGTATTCGTCCACCATGACATAGCGATACATTTCCCTGCAGGCTGTCAAAGCCTCCGGATGCTCTTCAAAGAGCCGCAATGTCAGAATGATCAAATCATCGAAATCAACCGCGTTGCACGCTTGAAGAGCCGTGTTGTAACGCTCCATCAATCTTTGGGCGAGTTTGGCGGTGGAGGGATCCAGCCCCAGAGCGTCCAGCGATGAGGTATTTCTCAATCGACTCAGGAAACCAAGCCATTCTGCAGGTTTGATGTTGATATTGCTTTTGCTCCAGTCGCTCGTCAGTTTGCGAATCACACCAATCTGATCTGATTGATCGTAGATCACGAAATTCCGCTTGTACCCCAGTTTGTCGATGTAACGTCTCAATACCCGGACGCAGAATGAATGGAACGTGCAGATGGTCGGCTTGGTGTGGGCCGGCCCATCCTGCTTCGACGGGGATTTTTTCCTGGGTAGCAGCGCCCGGACACGTTCCTGCATCTCGCGCGCCGCTTTGTTGGTGAAAGTCACCGCCAGGATGTTGTGCGGCATCACGCCCTTCTGTTGCAGATAGGCGATGCGATGGGTGATGACACGGGTCTTCCCCGTGCCCGCCCCGGCAAGAATCAATACAGGTCCGTGTGTGGTTTGAACGGCTTCTCTTTGTTGCGGATTGAGTTTGTTCAGCCACATGGACACACTGTTCTAGGGAAACATGCTTTGGGTCAACGCTTGACTGGCTGTCAGGCCCCAAAGACGTTCAGCGGTTGAACTCCGATGGTTCCATTCAGGAAATCCAGGTAATCCGGTTTGGCGACATCGGCTCGATTGGCTTTGGCCTCCTCCAGTCGTTCGGTCACCTGAAGACGTTGAGCTTCCTCTTTGTAGCTGATCTTTGCCAAAAACGTCTTGAGATAATCGATATGCCGATCCCACAGAGCGATTTCCAGTTTTTGTTTGGTTTTCAGTCTTTCAATGTACCAATCACTCTTCATGAGATGGTCGCGAGTGAACAACTTCCGAATTTCGGGATCATTCAATGTTTTTCCTTCGTAGGATCCTTCCACCATGATGGTCAACAAGGCTTTCAAAGGAGGGCAGGCCGCGTCGATGCTTCTGTCATCAATATAGAGCAGCCCCACCCGCTTCTGCGTGGCTTCGATATTGTCCAAACCGTCCACAAAAGTCTCCACACCCTGCAACTCAGGTTGCAGCATTTCTTTAGTGAATACCTTATGAGGGTGATTGAAGACGCGTCCGAAAAAGTCGCGGACAAATTTCATGTTGATGCGATATCCCAGTCGGCTGAAGAACAGGGTTCTTCCTTCGTGTTCGACATCCTCGCATTTTTCCAGATAGCCATTCTCGATCAGATAGGATGCGTGACGTTCCTCATCCTTCATTCGACACCACACTTCCGGGATCAACATGCTGATATCATGTGCCACTTCTACGTTGGGGCCGATATAACCGGCAGCCGTAACAAAACCGTCGTGTCCGGTGAGGATCATGGACACCAGGGCGTTGTTCAAATCAATGATCGGCGGCAAGGCATTGAACGGTCCCTTGGTCAGTGCGCCTTCCGAACCCGCTCCCGTGGTGGAAGGGGATTTTCCGGTCATGCTGCAGATGTACTCAATGAAAAGTTCCGGCAGATCCATGTAGTGGATGGGATTATAGACTGCCAACGGGCGGATGCCTGCATTGGCGTCGGCAGGGTTGTTGCGTCGGCCGGGAACCACCGCGTCCACCACTGAATACAGGGGATGGGTCCTATCCAGCTTTCGATGAAGTCGCATGGACATTTCTTCAAGATGGCAGGCGCGTTCGTTGATGAGGTCGGGACGGATTTCCAAATACCTGGGGTTTTTTGTAGGCTTGCCATTTACCATTCTGGGATGGGCGCTGCTCACAAAGTAGGTGGGCTTTTCGGATGCCTGTGCGCTTTTCACCAGATCCTGCATGGGTTGGGTGTATTGGTAGAACCCGATGGCGTCCTCGATGATGGCATCTGCATCTTCTTTTTTCAACGGTTCGAAGTTGGAAATAAAATTGCCCGTTTGTGCCAGATCCGCCTCTGCATGTTTGTCGTAACCCCGGATGATGGCGTCATCCGGTCTTTGGAAGAATCGGTATTCACAGTTTTTGATAAACTTGACCGAGCGATCGTGATGATCAGGCATCACTCCTTCCAGATTTTTGTGGGAGACGACCACGCTTGCGGTGATGTCATCTTCCAGCGATTGTTTGGCGGCCGGATGGAAATCTTTTCGAAGGCCGAACGTTCTCCAAAGTCCGTTGTCTTGAAAACCGACACGCAGGTAATTGGTGACCAGTTTACGGTTGTCACACTTCAGTTCGTTTCCGGGTTTACCATTGATGAGGTCGACCGTGAAATGTTCACGCCAGCCAGCTCCCCATTCGGGCCTGTAATAACGCTTCAGAACGAAGACAAGTTCTTTGACATATTGGGGAATGGACTCGAGCCAAGCGTTGTACTCGTCCGTATAGTCCTTGGCGGCCGGCGTCAACAATTTGATGACCGATCCCAGGGATCTTTCAGGGCTCAGAATGCCCCTTTGATCCTTCCGCGAACTGTCGCGGAAACGGTCGGAATAATCTTTTGCCAGGATTTCATCGACTTTTTCCAGATCTGGATGGATGTCAGCCACGATGACGGGGCCCTGAATGATGGCATCCGTGATGGGTTTGGATATTTCGGATTTGCCCCCACCTGAAACCGTGCATGGTTTGTGGCAAAGCAGGCCTTCCGCGACGGTACCCACCAGTCGCCAGGAGCGGTTGCCGGGAGGTTTTTCCATTTGAACCTTGTAACCTGAAGGGCGCACATAAGTTTTACCCACCAGAAGGCTTATGGATTGTTCACCTTCGTCATTCGTCCATGTAACCTTCTGTTGATGCAGGTCGAAGTGAACGTTTTCGGCTACATAGATGATGTCCGGAAACCGTTTATCCACCGCATAACCCTCCGGTTTGGCATCCATGACATCCGCGAATCTTTCCACCATGTCCTTGAAGCTGTGACCGCGTCGTTTGACGTGCAGGTGTCCGCTGAATTCCTCGCCCAGATCGTAGCTGGGATATACCATGGCGCCTCCTGCATGCTCTTCTTCCGCCAAGCCGTACAAGTTTGCCGAATAACTGATCTGGGTTTTTACTTCCTTTTTGCAATAGCCGAAATAGTTGTCGGCAATGATGGTGACCATCACCCCTTTTTCATCGCGGGCGCAAAGTTTGAAAGCCGTGCCGCCGTTGTAGCGTTCATCCGGATCTTTCCAGCACATGCCTTGTTCACGTTGTTTTTCGGTGGCGTCGTCATAGTGAGGGAGCCCGGCGTCTTTCTTTTTGACCCGTGTCAGATGCGGTGCAAGGATCACGCAACCGGTGTGCCCGGTCCAGTGGTGCACATCCAATCCGGCATCATTTTCGGGTAGCTGAGGATCGCCGGCGTTGCCAAAAATACTTTCCACAAAGTCCAGATTGCTGACCAGATTTCCGGGGGCGAAAAATCGAATTTCACTGCGTTTCTCCTTGATGACCCCAGGCACCTCCGGCACGACCAGGGGACGCAGTAGTAAAGAAACAAAACATTCGGCTTTTGTTTCCAAATTGCTCGTGAACGGCAGTTGCATCAGGGAGGAAGGCGGTTGAAGGGCAAAACCGAGCATTCGGTTGAATGTGATCAATGGAACCGCGATCTTGTCTGCGGGTACGGGCAAACCGGCATCCGCTATATGGAACACGCCTTTTGTCGTGCGCCGATCATTGACCGGATTGTGTAATACCCCCTGTCGGATGCGGTAGGATTGTATGATGTCCGAATCGAAACGATCCTCATTCACCGGAAGGGACAAGGTGCGTGCAACGCCATGCCTGTCCAGAACGAATGATTTTGAAGGTAATCGGGGGACATCGCCCGTTTCATAAAGGAATTCATTCAACCATTGCTGAATGCGCCAGTCGGCCGGACAAAGGTAGTTTGAAAGCAGGCGCTCCTGTTCGCGGTGGTTGGCAATGAGCGATTCGGCAACATCATGGAATGGGGAATCACTTTTCGCAGGCACCGTGGAACAGCCCATGGCGGCCAATTTCAAATTGATGTAATCAACCATGTAGTCGTCGGGATACACCTCGTTGGATGCATGTAGTCCGATCGCTTTTTGTAAATTAATGGAACTCATTGTCTAATGCGGATTGGCGATTTTAATTTTGGCTACTTTTAAGCCAAACTGGTGGGTATTCTAAAGGAATCCTCACCCATTAGCAAGTGCCCCACGATCAAAGATTGGTTTGTCACAGTTTTTTGACATTTTTAGTGGTTCCGACCTTCGTGCCATTGATATGGTTCGCCTGTGCTTTTGGAAATACGATGGCGTCCGGATACGTTGATTCGCTTTTTTGCCATGCTGCTGTTTTGTTTTGGAATCAGCGGCGTTGCAGGTTTCTGGATGTACAAGGCTATTGACGCCGGGTTGCCTCTGGACGAAAAGACCGGAGCCATTTTGATCAATGTATTCTTCCTCGATTTCGGAATCCTGGCCATCACCTGGATGTTGCTGAAGGACAATCAGATCGGATGGCGGCAGGCTTTCGGGTTTTCAAAGGATAAAATCGGTGCGATGGGTGTGCTTGCCCTGCTGACAGCTATTGGGGGATTTTTTATGGCAGCCATGCTGGGTGGGGTGATGACCGTGATTCTGGAGTCTTTGGGTTTTGAGGTATCGCCGCAGGAAGTGGTGGACACTTTTCAGAACACCGAAAGTTTGTTCCAACGCATTCTACTTGGAGGCATGGCGGTATTGTTGGCTCCGATCGTGGAAGAAATTTTGTTCAGAGGCGTTCTCTATTCCGTGATGCGCCAATATTTACCCGGCGTTTGGGCGGTGTGGGGAAGTTCGCTTCTCTTCGGCTTGGTGCATGCCAACAAAGTCAGCTTGATCCCCTTGACCTGTCTTGCGGTGGTTTTGATTCGACTTTATGAAAAGACAGGCAATTTATGGGCTCCCATCATGGCACACGCGTTTTTTAATTCCATCAACCTGTGCCTGATGCTTATGGTGCCAGAAATGATTGAAATGAACACGCCATGAGTCGGGAAATCAAATTAATCCAGTCCATCATCGAGAAGCTTCCCATCCGCGAAGACACCGTTGTCGGCGCGGGGGATGATTGCGCTGTGATTGACACCCCGGGGGACATGCAGTTGTTGTTTAAAACCGATGCGATCGTCGAGGGTATTCATTTCACGGGGGATCATCCACCGGAAAAGGTCGGATACAAAGCCCTGGCTCGGGCCTTGAGCGATGTTGCCGCCATGGGAGGCAGTCCAAATAGCGCGGTCATCACCATCGGATTACCCAGGGATTATGATGAGGCCTGGGTCATGGGCTTTTATCAGGGTTTGAATCAATTGGCACAGACATTTGGTGTCGCCGTGGTCGGGGGGGAAACCGTTTGTTCACCGGACCGGATTTTTTGTTCGGTTGCACTCACCGGCAATGTGAGCAGAGGCAAAGCCGTCCGTCGATCGACCGCTCGAGTGCGCGATGCGGTGTTTGTGACCGGTGAACTGGGGGGATCCATCGATGGAAAACATCTGGACTTTGTTCCCAGAATCAAGGAAGCCGCCTGGTTGGTGAAACATTTCGATGTGCACGCGATGATTGATCTCAGTGACGGTCTGGCCGGCGACATCCAGCACATCTGCCGTTCCAGCGGCGTGGGCGCGGAGTTGTGGGGTGCATACCTGCCTGTGAGCCGAGCCGCGAAATTGCGCGCCAGGAAGGGCGACACCGCCAAACCCGCGGTTGCGGCTGCCATGACCGATGGTGAAGATTTCGAATTGTTGTTCTGCGTGGATCCTGCCGAGGCGGTTTCATTGAAAGACAAATGGAGGCAAGTTTTTCCCGACACCCCCATCAGTTGCATCGGCAAGATCATCGAACAACCCGAAGTCCTGTTCAAAGATCAAAACGGCATTCGTCCTCTGCGCTGGCATGGTTACGATCACTTCCAATAGTCCTGAAGAAACCCATGCACTCGGCATCCAATGGGCCGGCGAAATGGAACAGGGCTGGATTGTCGGTCTTTCCGGCGACTTGGGAGCTGGAAAAACCCAGCTGGTCAAAGGCCTCGCCGAGGGATGGAAGATTCAGGACCGTGTCGCTTCTCCCACTTTTACCTTGATACACGAATATCGCGCCGAAAAGGGAACCATCTTTCACCTGGATCTCTACCGCCTTGAAACACCTGATGCCATATGGGACGCTGGCATGGCGGAATATCTTCGCTCCCCCATGCCGGGATGGGTGATGGTGGAATGGATCGATCGTTGGACATTGGAATCCCTGCAACAGCAAACGCGTGTCCCCGATGTAAGAAGACCTTTCCGATGGGTGCACATCGAAGGGGATCTGGAAGAGCAACGCACGATATCGTATGAAGATTTTAGGAATTGAATGGTCCTCTTCCCTGAGAACCTTGGCATTTGGACAATGGTCGGCGGATGGCGGCATGTGCGTCCTGTCCATGGCTCAGTTGCCGGAAGGACGTGATTCGCGTTACTTCCAGACATTTCAACAGCTTTCCAGGGAGACTGGCGTCATGAAATCAGATATCCATGCGGTGGTGGTAGGGATCGGCCCGGGTTCGTATGCCGGCATTCGTTCAGCCATCTCGGTGGCCTATGGTTGGCACTTGGCCAATGACGCCAAACTGATAGGACTTTCCAGCGCGCAGGTGATGGCCCGAAAGGCTTTCGAACTTACTGGTCAAACATCATTGCACACCCTTATTGATGCCCAACGTGGGGAATGTTACCACGCTCAATTCCGGCAAATGACGGATGGTTCAGCAAGGGAAGTTGAGCCTCTGGCCATCAAAGGAACGGAACAATTGGCTTCCTTTGTTCAAACAGGTGCGTGCGTCGTGGGTGAGGATGTCCGTCGTTGGTTTCCGGAAGGTACCGCTGCAACCGTGGAAAGCTTCGACGTTCTTCCCGATGCGGCATCCTTGCTTAAGGAAGCTTCCGGGCTGATCAACCAACCGGGATGCGAAAGACTGGAACCCATTTACCTGAGACCCACCTCCTTCGTCAAAGCACCACCCAGTCGGATACCGCTTTCGGAGGAAGAGCTGAACCATCTCTAAAGGAGTTTCCGATGACATGCGAACGACGATGCTGGGTGGAAGTGGACCTGGATGCGTTGAGGAACAATCTCTCATGGATCCGGCATCGTGTCGGCAAGGAAACGAAAGTCATGACTGTTGTCAAAGCGGACGCTTATGGTCACGGTTTGAAGCAGATTGCCGGTCATCTCATGCAGAACGGTACCGATTTTTTTGGAGTGGCAAATCTGGAAGAAGCTCACGCCATCCGGCTGACCGGAAAGGATTGGCCGATTTTGATGCTGGGGTCTTGCCTGGACACCGAATGGGCGCAGGCGGTCGAATGGGGGGTGAGCGTCACCATCTCATCTCTTGAAGAGGTGATCCGACTGCATCGAATTGCCGAACACCAGAAGAAAACAGCAAAAGTCCACCTTAAAGTGGATACCGGCATGGGAAGGCTTGGTTGTCAACCCGGCTCGGTGTTGGAATTGGCGGGTTTCATCCATTCGACAAACCGGCTCCATTTCGAAGGGATTTACACGCACTTTGCCGATGTTGAAACCGATGTCGTATTTACCAGATCTCAAAAACTCCTGTTCCGCTCCGTTCTGCGGCGGTTTGAGAGTCGGCTTTTGTTGCCATCCTTTGTTCACTCCAGCAATAGCGGTGCCTTGATATATGACCGCACGCTGGTCGGAAACATGGTGCGTCCCGGATTGCTGGTGTATGGAATCATTCCCCCCGGCCATCGGAAACCGGTGGGTGCAATGCACCGCAGGTTAAAACCTTCACTCGCTTTTTACAGTCGCGTCACCCATATCAAATGGATTGGCAGGGGGGATTCATTGAGTTATGGCCGCACTTACAAGGCCAGGCGTAGAACCAAAGTGGCCACCGTTTCGTCCGGTTATGGGGATGGTTACCCTTTGGCGGCTTCCAATCAGGCGGAGGTGTTGATTCGGGGCGTGCGGTGCCCCGTTTTGGGTCGGGTGACCATGGATCAGACCTTGGTTGATGTGACTGCAATCCCTGAAGTGACTGCGGGCGATCTGGTCACCCTGATCGGAACGCATGGCAATGAGGCAGTTTCTGCCACCGAGTTGGCTTCCCGCACCGGTTCCATTGCCTGGCAGGTGTTGACTAACATCACATATCGTGTTCCAAGGATTTATCGTGGCACACGTGCTTCCTGATTGGGGTGTGTACCGTGTTGTCACATGGATTTCACACATTTTTAAAATGACGGATTTCGAATTCTGGGCATAATCCTCCGCATGCCTCTTCAAAATAAATTGAATCAATGCAAAGGGATCCCTTTCTCTTGCCTGGCTTTCATGTTTGCGGGCTTGATGGCGATCACCGTGAACGCGCAGGATCAAGCGGCGGGTACTGTTTATCACGATCAAAACCGAAATGGCGTGCGCGATGAAGGTGAACCCGGAATCCCGGGTGTTCGCGTATCGAACCAGGTGGACATTGTGACGACCGATGCGGATGGACGCTGGGTATTGCCTGCCTCCGACGATGTCACTTTTTTTGTCATCAAACCGCGTGATTGGATGACCCCTGTCAATGAAGTTCAATTGCCCCGGTTCTTTTACACACACAAACCCAGTGGATCTCCCGAGCAAAAATATCCAGGAGTGGAACCCACCGGCCCTTTGCCTTCATCAATCGATTTTCCATTATATCCCGCACAAGAACCTGATCGTTTTGACGCCGTGTTCTTCGGAGACCCGCAACCACGTGATGTGCGCGAAGTGGAATACATCGGACACGATGTCGTGGAGGAATTGATTGGAACCACGGCCAAGTTCGGAGTGACTTTGGGGGATATCGTGTTCGATGACCTGAGTGTGTTCGAGCCTCTCAATGCCACCGTGGCACTGGTTGGAATTCCCTGGTACAATGTGATCGGCAACCACGACATCAATTACGATTCCGCTGTCGACAAGGATTCCGATGAAACATACACCCGGATTTATGGGCCCAATTATTATTCCTTTGATTACGGTCCGGTTCATTTCATTGTGGTGGACGACATCATCTGGGGTGGAGAAAAACCGGAAGGGACCGGCAGTTACACCGGTGGCCTGGACCAGGATCAACTGGATTTCATCCGCAACGATCTGGCACTGGTCCCGGAAGATCGCCTGGTGGTGTTGATGATGCACATACCATTGACCGGAGTGGTCAATCGTGAGGATCTTTACCGAATCATCGAAAACCGTCCCTACACTTTTTCCATTTCAGGACACACCCATTGGCAGGCACACAAACTGATTAAAAAGGAAGATGGCTGGTTGGGGGCAAAACCCCATCATCATCTGATCAATGTCACCGTCAGTGGCAGTTGGTGGAGTGGATTTCCGGATGAATATGGCATCCCTCACACCACCATGCGCGATGGCGCTCCCAATGGATACACGGTGTTGACCTTTTCGGAGAACAATATGCCCGAAATCACCTTCAAGGCAGCCAGAGATCCGGAAGATTTCCAGATGTCAGTTTATGCCGCCGACCAGGTCTTCACCGAATCATTGAGTGAAGAATGGGTTTATGTAAATGTATTCAACGGATGGGATGATTCCGTGGTGCAGGTGCGCTGGGGTGGACAGGCAGCCTGGCAGACATTGGATCAAACGCTCGAGAAGGATCCGAATCTTCAGGCGGTGTTCAATCGTGAACCCGAAACTCCCCAAAGCCCATATCGGCGTATTTCTGCTCCCGTTGATTCGTTCCATCTTTGGAAGGGACTGGTTCCTTCCGACGTGGAATCTGGCATTCATGTGCTTCAGGTGCGGGCAACCGATGTCAACGGCAGATGGCACAGGGCGGAGCGAGTGATCCGCGTGAGCGAAGGCAAAAAACCGGAGCCACCCCGGGAAGAAACTCCGGAGGAAAAGTGAACTCCACAGCTCTATGCGAACGAGCAGATTCTAAAAACTCTCATCACCGATAGATTAGGGCAGAGCTTTGCGCAGTCGTCGATCGTCGAGGAGACCAAGGGCACGCTTTTGGATTTCCTTGGCGGTGTCGACTTCGTTCAAAGCTTTGGCTGTTTCGATCAGAAGCAACGTTTCTTCAACCAGGCGGTTTTCGTTCATACTTTTCAATTGAGCCCGACCCACCTTGCTCTTGTCGCTTCTGGATACCATCATTTCATACCTTTCCTTGATCACATCGAATTCAGTGAGCAAGTTGCCCAGGTATTTGTCAGCCAAGTCAAATTCCTTGTTTTTGATGACAACTGGTTTTGCTACTATCCAGCAAATCTTTGCCAAATCAGGTTGTTTTTCATCGATCAATCGAAAGAGATCGATCGTTTTGCTTTCTTCTTTCAAGGTGCGGTTCAAAGCATTGACATCCATGAAGAGATTGAAATTGCCCCTGCCGGATTTCAATGTGTCCGTTTTCTCATCGCGCACTTTTTGCATGGCTTTCAGGGCGGCGGGATACTTTTCAGCAAGGTCCATCCAGTCGCCCAATGCAAAGGACAATCGCACGCCGCTCATACTGGGTTGATGTTTCAATGCGTTGTCATGAAACCAAAGGGTGCGTTCCAGTGCTTTTTCATACTCTCCCTGCTTTGCCAGAGCTTCCGTATCCCTCATGTATTGTTGCATGTCGAGGGTTTCCGCCGATAACAGGTTAGTGAAACTCAGTACCAGGAATAGGGCGAGGATTTTCATAAGTTGCATGATGTGATACATTTATTATTTGTTGCAAGTGTTTAATGACCCGCATGGTACTGCATGGTGCATCCGGTTAAAATATGAATGGGATCATTCGGTGAAACTATGGCTCAACGCTCTTCATTTTAATGTCCAGGAAACTAGATACCTTCTGTGCAATTTGGTTTAGCAGATCTGTGTCGTCCTTAGGTCCGGTTTCGATGACGATGGATCTCACCGGATCCCGCAGAATGAGCGCTACCTGTCTGTGATTCTCCTCTTCTCCATATTGATCCTGGGAGGGAGAATCGTTTGGCGTGAACGGTCGATTGGAGATTTCAATACACTCCATATGCTCCCATTCGAATTCAATGGATTCCTCTGTAAACAGGTAGGGTGTCGTGGTGATGTAAGTCCCGATCCGTTTGGTTTTGTCCAGAATCAATCGTTCCCTTTCCCTCAATTGCGAAATACCGATCCAGATAAAACCGATGCCGAAAAGGGCTCCCAGTCCCAGTGGAAACAGTAGGAAAGGAGACATCGAATCGTTCAACACTTTGAACGACATGAACACAGCAATCGTCATCAGGAGGAGTCCACAAAACGTCAGGATCAACATCCAACCCATTGAACCCGGGATGCCCGCAAGAATCATTTGGGCTGATGTTTGTTTTTGAATTCTCATCAAATTGGATTGGTTTCAGGAAGCCATTGCCCGCTCCTGCACGTCTCCTTGCTCCTTATGTACTTGAATATCCACAATGACGCCGACAAAGTCAAAACTGTTATGCCTCCAATTAATCGCTATTCTTTTCGTGTGCCCGCCATGTCCTTGACGGCATTCATGTTTTCTTGTCTTTGGGTGTCCGGTTTGATGCTCGGTTCGTTAACTGCCACGTCGCAGGACTTGGAATATCGTGTCGAACAAAATGTCATGATTCCCATGCGCGACGGAATACTTCTGGCGTCAAATATTTATCAACCCCGGGCAGAAGGATCCTATCCGGTCATCCTCCTTCGCACACCCTATGGAAAACCGGGAGCATCCTGGGGAGAGGCCAAACGCTACACGGAGGCCGGATTCATCATGGTGGCTCAGGATTGCAGGGGCCGGGGGGATTCGGAAGGCGAATGGGATCCTTTTCGCCACGATCCCGACGACGGATTCGACACCCAGGAATGGATCGGCCAACAGTCCTGGTGCAATGGTAACATAGGAACCAGCGGTGGTTCCTATGTCGGGTGGACCCAATGGGCATCTGTTACGAAGGGGAGTCCATATCTCAAAACCATGGTTCCCATTGTGCCTTTTGGGAATGTGTTCAGCGAGATTGCCTACGACGGTGGTGCCTTTCAACTTGCCCTGTTGATGGGATGGGGAGCCGGTGTTGGTGGTGTGGCTTTGAATCCTGAAAAGTTACAGGATGCCTATAGTTTCCTGCCTTTGCGCGAGTTCGGCAACCAGTTTGAACCTGGTGTGAAGTACCTCAACGATTGGGTGGCACATCACTCCTATGATGACTATTGGGCAAAACGCGGGATGGGGTATGCCTATGACAAGGTGAAAGTGCCTATTCTGAATATCGGTGGCTGGTATGATATTTTTTCCAAAACAACCATCGAACTGGTCGATAAAGTAAGAGAAAGCTCTGAAGACAGAATGGCTCGCCGCAACCAGTTTGTCGTCATGGGCCCTTGGGCACATGGCCCAGGCGTTCGTAAGGTGGGGGATCTTGATTTCGGTGAGCAGGCACAACTCAACTTGGGGCAGCTTCAGTTGGAATGGTTCCAATACTGGCTTCAGAATGTGAACTCAGGTGTGGAGGATTGGCCGCCTTATTATCTCTTTGTGATGGGAAGCAACACCTGGCGTGCCGAAAATGAATGGCCTCTGAAACGAACCCGGTGGACCTCCTATTACCTTCATAGCGACGGCGCCGCCGGTGCAGTGGATAGTGACGGAGTCCTGAGCCTGGAAAAACCCGGGGTCGAATCAAGCGATGTGTTTACCTATGATGGTGACAACCCCGTGCCAACCGGTGGGGGGAACAATCTGGTCGGAGCCCCCATTGGGCCCAGGGACCAAAGCGACATTGAAAAGCGGTCAGATGTTCTGACTTATACAACACAACCCTTGACTGAGCCGATTGAGGTGATCGGGCCGGTCAGGATGACCCTGTTTGCAGCCAGTTCAGCCAGAGACACGGACTTCACGGCCAAACTGGTGGATGTTCACCCCGATGGCAAAGCTTATAATTTATGCGATGGCATTGTGCGTGCTCGCTATCGAAACGGCATGGACAAACAGCATTTGATCGAACCCGGCAAGATCATCGAATACGAAATTGATCTTTGGGTGACCTCCAATGTCTTTCTGGAAGGGCACCGCATACGGCTCGAAGTATCCAGCAGCAACTATCCGCGCTTTGATCGAAATCCAAACACGGGATTACCCTTCGGAACCGATACGGAACTCCTGAAGGCACACCAAACCATTTACCACGATGCAGTGCGTCCATCGCATCTGATTCTGCCTGTCATTCCTTAGCATTGACTTGGCATCGTTTCGTGGTCAAACATGGTTCAGGTTTATTTATGAAAATGTTGGAAGGAAAGATTGGATTGGTGGCCGGTGTGGCCAATAAGCGCTCGATCGCATGGGCCATTGCGCAGGCATGGCACGAAGCGGGAGCCAAACTGATTTTCACTTATCAAGGCGAACGTCTGAAAGACAATGTCGAACAATTGGCAGGCACTTTCGGTGAGGACACCCTGATGTTGCCCTGTGATGTTACATCAGACGAACAGGTTGACGAAGTATTTGCCCAAATCAAAGAACGCTATGGGAAGCTGGATCTTCTGTTGCATTCGATTGCTTTTGCCCCCAAGGAAGCTCTGGAAGGCGAATTCATCAATACCAGTCGCGAAGCATTCAAGGTGGCGCATGATGTTTCCGCTTACTCATTGGTTTCCTTGTCCAGAGGAGCCGCTCCTCTGATGAGTGATGGCGGCAGCATTGTGGCCATGTCCTATTATGGCGCTGAAAAAGTCGTGCCGCATTACAACGTCATGGGTGTGGCAAAGGCCTCCCTGGAAGCGTCCACCCGCTACTTGGCATACGATCTCGGCCCTCAAAAAATCCGGGTCAATTGCATCAGCGCCGGTCCCATGAATACCTTGGCCGCTCGAGGTATCTCCGGGTTCACTGCCATGCTCAAACATTACGAAGCCAATTCGCCTCTCAAACGCAATGTACTCCCTGAAGAACTTGGTGCAACGGGTGTCTTTCTGGCCAGCAATGGTTCTGCTTCCATCACCGGTCAGGTGCTCTACGTGGACAGCGGATACCAGATCATGGGGATGTATTGATCGGATTCATTGGATCGCATTGTCAATTTAAACTATGTCGCAAAGTCGTCCGAGCTCCCGATCGGACGACTTTTTTTTGAACTTTTCGGGTTGTTTGCCAGATGAGATCCAGTGGTAATGCGCTTTTGACTTCGGTGTCGTTTCGCCCTAGCCTCTGATGATCCTATGAAATTACGTTTTTTTATCGCCTGCATTGCAATGGGTGCGTTCTGTCTTTGTGATGGACTGCTTGCTCAGAAGGAATTGCATTCGAGCCAGACGGATTGGTCGATCTACCACGGGGATTATGGTGGTTCACATTACTCGGCCTTGGATCAGATCAACCGGTCCAATGTGAAAGATCTTGAAGTGGCATGGATTTGGCATGCGGGAGACACGGGGAGCACAATCGAATGCAATCCCATCATGATCGATGGATTGTTGTATGCCACCTCCCCGAGGTTGAACTGTGTGGCGCTCGATGCAGCCACAGGCAAACAGGTCTGGCGCTTCGATCCTTGGAACGGTGGTCGGGGAGGGGGGATCAATCGCGGTGTGGCTTATTGGTCGGACGGTGTTTCCGATCACCGCATCTTTTTTTCAGCCGGGGACCATCTGTATGCCTTGAATGCCAAAACCGGCAAACCTATTGAATCATTCGGAGAGGGCGGGCGCATCAGTCATCGTGATGGTTTCGACACGGATGTCTTCTTCTTTTCCATCGGCAACAATACGCCGGGTGTGGTGTGGAAGGATCTGCTGATTCTTGGATCCACCACAGGCGAGGGACCTCAGCCCTGTGCACCGGGCCATATCCGGGCCTTTGATGTTCGGACCGGGGTGCGCAAGTGGATTTTTCACACCATTCCTCATCCGGGTGAGTTTGGGTATGAAACCTGGGGACCGGAATCCTGGAAGCAGGTGGGCAGCGCCAATGTCTGGGGTGGTTTTACTCTGGACGCTGAGCGAGGGATTGTATTCTGTGGAACCGGATCCCCTGCCTACGACAGCTGGGGTGGAAACCGTCCGGGGCAGAATCTCTTTGGCAATTGTACCCTGGCACTCAATGCGGAAACAGGAGAGCGCATCTGGCATTTTCAGGCGGTGCATCATGACTTGTGGGATTATGACCTGCCCACACCGCCAGTGCTTGCTCAAATGGAAAAAAACGGCAAAACGGTGGATGTGGTGGTGCAACCCACCAAGATGGGGCATTTGTTCGTGCTGAATCGTGAGACAGGGGAACCCATGTTTCCGGTAGAAGAAGTGGCGGTGCCGCCGTCGGATATGCCGGGTGAACACAGTTGGCCGACACAGCCTTTCCCTCCCGCCGAATTCCGTTTAGCCAATACGCGTATGGATCCGGAAAATGCCACTTACCTCAACGCAACCGCTCGCGCTAAAGTACTGGATGATCTCAAGGACATGTTGAACGGCGATGTGTTTATTCCGCCGACTTATCAGAAATCGGTGGTGCTGCCTCAGTTCAATGGCGGTTGTGAGTGGGGTGGGGCGGGCTTTGATCCGGAATCCAATACGGTGATTGTCAATGTCAGCAATGAAGCGGAATGGACCTCCATGGTGGATTCGCGGCCCAAGGAACAGATGTCGTTGAACCAGCTTGGCGGACATGTTTATCGAGCAGTGTGTGCGTTTTGTCATGGGATGAGTTCGCCCGTGAATCCGGCGTCCCCATCCCTCGAAAACGTGCGGCAGCGCTTGTCCGAACAACAGATCCGGGAACTGATGGAAACCGGGCGCGGTCAGATGCCTTCTTTCGCATCGTTTAGCCATCTTGAGAAACGAGCGGTGATCGCGTTCCTGTTCGAAAGCGGTCATGACGAGCAAATTCAAACGAAGGATTTGAAGTTGAGTTACGCTGAGGATGTTCCGGTCGTTACAACGGGACATCATGACTGGCGGGATCCGGAGGGGTTTCCGGTGAACAAACGTCCTTGGGGCACCTTGAATGCGGTCGATCTCAACAGTGGCCAACTCAAATGGCAGGTACCGCTGGGAACCTATCCTGAACTGGAAAAGAGGGGGGAATCTCCAACCGGCACGTTTAACATTGGAGGACCTTTGGTGACCAAAGGTGGCTTGGTGTTTATTGGCGCAGCAATGGATGAACGGTTTCATGCGTTCGACAAGGAATCGGGTGAATTGATTTGGGAGTATCAAATGGAATCCGGTGGATATGCTTCTCCGTCCACCTATGAACTGAACGGCAGACAATACATCGTCATCGCGGCGGGTGGTGGAGGGAAGCCTGGAACGAAGAAGGGGGATGCCTATTATTGTTTTGCGTTACCGAAGTGATTATCGCAGGTAGATCGGACCGTCCCGGTCCGTCCGCTAGCGATAGCTATGCGGGTGTGGGGCGATTGAATGGTGAATAGTGAATTTAGAATGGTGAATTTGTTTTTTTGGGAGGTGATATGCAGGGTATGGGGGACACAAGGGTCACCATCCCATTCACCATTCACTATTCTCAATTCACCATTATCAAAGGGACGACACGCTCTACCTGTGGGTGCGTTGGGAGGTTTGGGTGGTATGCGGCTGAGCAGCAGTTCAGCCCTACCGCATGGGGTGTTTTTTACTGATTATTATGAAATTGTTTTGGAAAGTTATGTTGCGTCTGCTGAGTGTGCTGCTGTTGCTTGTATTGGCGATGGCGGTGACGTTCGGTTTTTTTTGGCGGCAGTTTCATCCGGCCGTGGATCGGACGGATGGTGTTGTTTACGGGCAGCGTCATGGAAAGGATCTCACTATGGACGTCATTCGTCCGGCCAGGGGCTCCAACGGTTATGGTGTTGCCTTGATGGTCAGTGGAGGATGGAAGTCTGGTAAGCCCGGGGATTCGCCGACTTGGTTAATGGCTCCTTTGTTGAGGCGGGGATACACCATCTTCGCGATCTGCCACATATCACAGCCCGATTCCACTGTGATGGAGATCATTGATGACATGCATCGTGGGATTCGGTTCGTGCGTCATCATGCTGATGAATACGGGATTGATCCCGACAGGATCGGAGTGACGGGCGGTAGCGCGGGAGGTCATCTAAGTCTGATGCTGGCGACGACCGGAGGTCCCGGTGATCCGGATGCCGAAGATCCCATCGACCGTGAAAGCAGCGCGGTTCAAGCCGTGGCTATCTTTTATCCGGTGACGGATTTATTGAATTTGGGAGATTCAACAGAAAACCCGGGTGACGGAGGACCGCCAAAAAGTTTTGTCAAAGCGTTTGGTCCTGATTCGACCAACATGGAGCTTTGGAAAACCATTGGGCGAGAATCATCTCCCATTTACCACGTTCATAAAAACATGCCTCCCACCTTGATCTATCACGGAGATGCCGACACCTTGACACCTTTGGAGCAGTCGGAATGGTATGTCCAAAAAGCACGCGAACAAGGTAATGAGATTGAGTTGGAAGTGCATCCCGGTGGTCAGCATGGCTGGTACACCATGATGTTCGACATTCATCATTTCGGGGAATGGTTCGACCATTACCTGAAATCTGAAACGGGAAATGCAAAGTAGCCCGAGCCGAAGCCTGGAACGCTCTGGATATCACTGGCAAACCTTCGGGTTTCCTTGTGCCAATACCTCTCCACGCTCCCATCAGTTTCTATAAAGTTTATCCGCAGATGTAAAAGGAGGATCCATTCGCCTGGCAGTTGAAATTCGGACCACCATTCAGGAAAACCGAAGTGCCTGCTCCATTTCGCGGATGCCTCGGGTCATGGTCAGTTCTTTGCCGTCTTTCAGTATGACGGCATACTCACCTTTGAACATAACGGATAATTCCCTGACGAATTCCAGATTCACGATGGCTCCCCGGCTGATGCGAATGAAATGGGAGGGATCCAGGTTTTGTTCGAGTGAGCTGAGGGATTCCCGCAGGATGTGGTTTTCATTGCCAACCTTGGCGACGACATAGTTACCGGCGGATTCAATGCACTCGATGTCGGCGGTTTTCACCAAGGTGATTTTTTCTTCCGATTTGACGGTGAGGCGTTGCAGGTATTTGTCGGTTTGTTTGGGTTCGCTCGTCTGTGTTGCCGCAAGGAGGGCCTGCAGTTTGTTGGAAACATCCTTCGACGTGCGATTGCTTTGGTGCTCCCGTGCATGCTGAAGAGCTTCTTTGAACCGCGCCGGTTTGAAGGGTTTGAGCAGGTAATCAATGGCATGTATCTCGAAGGCCTGCAAAGCGTATTGATCGTAGGCGGTGGTGAAGATGATGATGGGCAGGTCTTCTTTGGATAGTTGGGACAGCATTTGAAATCCATCCATTTCCGGCATCTGTACATCCAGAAAGATCAGATCGGGTTTGTGTTCCTTTATGGGAGGCAACGCCTCTTTTCCGTTTTGAAATTCTCCTATCAACTGGACGTCCTTCTCCTCTTCCAGAAGCATTCGGATGCGTTGGCGTGCCAGGGGTTCGTCGTCAATGATGAGGGCTTTCATGCGCTTGTGTTCTTGTCTGAATTGAGTGGTTCCACCGGGAGTTCAATCGTCACCAGGCAACCGCCTTCTTGCGGGTTGAAAAGGGTCAGGGTTGCTCTTTCACCATAGAGCCGATCCAGACGCTGACGGGTGTTCGTCAACCCGATGCCGGTTCGACCTGATTGGGAGGGTTTGTTGTCCAAACCTGGGCCGGTGTCCCGAATGGAAATGTGCAATTTATCCGGATGCTGTAGAATGGTCAGGGTGATGGTACCCTTCGATGAAGTGCGTTCGATACCGTGGCGGATAGCGTTTTCAACGAGTGGTTGCAGGATGAAGGTCGGCACGGGCGTTTCATGTGATTTATTGTCGACTTCTAGCTGAACGGTGAGGCGGTCTCCGAAGCGCTTCTTTTCTATCTCCAGATAGCAGTCCAACAATTGAAGTTCGCGACTCAAGGGGATCGTGGGCGTGGATTTGCTGTCCAGCGAGGCCCGCAACAGACCGCTCAGGTCCGTCAGCATTTCGTCGGCGGCATTCGGATCGGTGTGGACAAGCGTGGTGACGGCATTGAGGCTGTTAAAAAGGAAATGCGGGTTGAGCTGGGATTGCAGGGCCATGAGTTGTGCCTGTTTGGCGCTTGCCTCCGCGGCGATCGCCTGTCGCTCCCGTTCCTGTGCGCGACGTATCCAGGTATAGGCCTGGCCGGAACTGATCAAGGTCCAGTAGATCAGCATATCAAAGGTGGAACGCGCTGCGCTGAGATTCAAAGGAAGACCAAATGGCCTGGTTCCATCGTTGCCTGTGTTTTCCCGGTCTGGAATAGGGGCGGTGTTTCCTGATTGCATGCGCATTTGAACCCAGGGAGGTGGGCCTCCCGGCCGGATAAAGCCTTGTTGATGTCCCATGAACTTGCGGCTGATGGTTTGGCTTGTGAAGAGGATCGCCAGGCAACCTGCGATATGAATAACCGCGTGACGGATGTTTCGCCTCTGACCATAGGGAAACCTTAACGCCAGACCGATCGTTACCGGAGCCAGCAACAGCCAAATGATCCAAAGAGGTCCGGACAAACGCAGCGCCTGAGACAAAGCGAACCCACTCACGACCTTGAGTTGCAAGGCGAACAAAACCACTACGGCAACCCAACACACGATGAGTAGTGTGATGGATTTCAAGATCTCTTGGGAATTAAAACCGCGGGCTTTCATCTGAGTTTTGACAACGGTTTGTTGAATCTCTGGAATATCAAATCCATTTACCACAGGCAAACCTGCCGGCAATCAAAGTCTTGCCGGCAGGTCGAATGGGATTTTTTACATTAATGCTGATCCTCGGATCAGTCCCTGCCAGCCATTACCGTTGCGGACGACTTGGGCGGGAACCTTCGAAGGGCCTTCTGCCACCACGGTTGGACTGGGTGGAGGCATCGGGGCGACCTGCACCTTCTGGACGACCACCGCGGAATCCTGATTGAGGTCTTCCAGGGCGTTGGGATCGATCACTCATGGCTGAAAGTTCATCTTCTTCCAACAGACCGTTTTCATTGATGTCGAGACGTTGCAAACGGGTATACATACCAGCGAGACGTTTCACGACATTTTCGGGGGATGGATTGACACCCTCAGGTGCTGTTGGCAGGCCTTCCGGTTTGGAGATGGTTCCGTCTTTGATGGCTTCCACCAGGGTGGCTTGCTCGTCAGCGCTCAATGTGCCGTTCTGGTCCGCATCCGCTGCGGAAAGAATGGCAAATGCTGCCGGAAGGTTTTCAGCAAAGGCTGGAACTTCGTCAGGTCGTTGCCCGCGCCCGGCTCCTTGGGGTGGACCGAATGGTCGACCACCTTGGGCGCCGCCACGTTTGCCTTGGCCACCGGAGGGCATTTCAATTTCACCGGACATCGCTGCTGCGCGAAATGCTCCAAGTTCGTCTCTGGTAAGTTCGCCGTCGTTGTTGGCATCAAAGGGGGCGATAGTTCCGTATAAACCTGCCATACGTTGGGTGATGGCTTCGGCGGGTACTTCGACTCCTTCGGGTGGCGTGGGCAACCATTCGGGTTTGGTCAGCGTGCCGTCCAGCATGGCGCTGAGGAGGACGGCCTGTTCATCGGCATCCAATTGATTGTCTCCATTGACGTCTGCTGCTTCCAATACACCATAGATTTCAGGTAGTGCTTGAACAAACGCCGGAGGTCCACCCGCAGGACGACCATTGGATGGCCTGCCCGAAATGCCTGCCGGAGGACCGCCTGCAGGGCGTCCGGAGGCCTGTCGGTCGGTGACAAATGAGGGTGGTCCGCCAGCTGGGCGACCTTGTTGTGCAATGGTGCTGGTGAGCGTCCAGGCTCCGGCGCCCGTGAGCAGGGCTAACAATGTGTATGATGTTTTTTTCATGGCTTTGCTTTGTTTGAATGTTTTCATCTCAATCTCAGGACGAGCTTTGTTTCATCCTTTCGTTGGAACCAAAATCTCACTTTCTGCCATAAAAACCACACACTTGGGACAAAAGCGGGAAAAAGCGAGATGAACACCCTTTTTCTGTCGATGGATCATTTTGAATTTGGTGATTCGTTCCTGTGATGACATTTTTTCCGCCTTTTTGCGAAGGCGGCTACGTCAGGTAGAACGTGACGTCCCGTCGTATCCCTTTTGGCGTTCGATTTTCTCTTGCGGTCCGTTCTGGGAAGTCCTCGGGTGTTCGGTGGCCTCTGGTTTGATCGAACATGCTCAAGGCGTTTTGAGGTTTAGAAATCGTGTTGGTTTGGTCCGCGCCGGCCACCTTTTTGCAAAGGCGGCTACATTGGTGTCATGGCTTCCACCTTTTTGAAAAGGCGGCTACGTTTGTGTCATGGCTTCCACCTTTTTGCAAAGGCGGCTACATTTATGGAATGGTTTCCACCTTCTTGCGAAGGCGGTTGCTTGGGTGTTCTGTTATGGTTGTGGTGGTTTTGAGGCGGATGGATATCCATTGGGGTGGGAGACATGCCATTCCCATGCGGATTCAATAATATCCTCCAGCTCAACGATCTGAGCTTTCCATCCGAATGCTTCGTGGGCTTTGCTAGGGTCGGCAACCAGTTCGGGTGGATCGCCTTCTCTTCGGGCTTTTTCCACGCAGGTGATGGATTTGCCAGTGACTTTTTCGCAGGTTTGAATGACTTCCCGAACCGAATGACCACGGCCTATTCCCAGGTTGTAGCAACCGGTTGCCTCGGATTCGATGGCTTTGATATGAGCGCTGGCCAGGTCGATGATGTGGATGTAGTCGCGAATGCAGGTTCCGTCCGGAGTGGGGTAATCGGTGCCAAAGATGTCACAGCTCTCCTTTTGTCCGAGGGCGACCTTGAGCACATTAGGGATGATGTGACTCATTTCACGCTGGCTTTGGCCCCTGTTTTTGGCGGCCCCGGCGGCGTTGAAATATCGGAATGCGACATACTGTAGCCCGTGGATTTCCTGGTACCACTTCAGGATTTTTTCGAAGATGAGTTTGGATTCACCGTAAGGGTTGATTGGGTTTTGGGGATGTTTCTCGTTCAGCGGCACGTAGGTGGGGATGCCATAGGTGGCGCAGGTGGAGCTGAAAACAATTTTCTTTACCTTGGAATCCACGCAGGCATCGACGAGGTTCAGACCGTAATTGACGTTGTTGGCGAAGTATTTTCCAGGTTGTTCCATGGATTCTCCGACCTTTGCCAGTGCGGCAAAATGAATGACGGCTTCCGGTTGGATGGATCGGACGGTTTCAAGCAACCAGTCACGATGGCTCAGGCAACCCACGTGCAGTTTGGCTTCGGGTACGATTGCTTCACGGAATCCTTCGATCAGGTTGTCGATGATCTCGACCTGATGCCCAGCCTTGATTAATTCCTCAACGCACACTGATCCGATGTATCCCGCGCCACCTGTGACTAATACTTTCATAGCTCTTTCCAAACCAAAAATAGAGCATAGATGCCCTTTTCAAATCGAGCAAAAAGAACTTGCGGGGAAGATAAGGAGTCGAAGTTCAATTTTTTGATATCGGAGGGGAGAGATCCATCTCTGACCCAAACTTCTCCCTCGAAAATGTTCCTGAGCAAAAGAGAGGGAACGTGTGGAGACTGTGGATTTTCTAATGACTGTGGTGCTTCCATTGCAGCGTGACCATTGATTTCCAAAGCTCCGAGGTTTGAAGCGGGAGTAAGGTGGAACTTACCCCTCCCGTAAAGAATTTCTATTTTGTGGGCGAAATGTGGTGTGTGATATCTTCGGCATCGACTTTTGCCGGTAGGAATGGCACGTTTTTGTCCCTGAAATCCCTTGATAAGCAGATCCACCGCAGGAGAGGATTCACTTTGATTGAGTTGTTGGTGGTCATTGCCATCATTGCCATTTTGGCCGGTATGTTATTGCCGGCCCTCAGCAAGGCTAAGACCAAAGCACAGGGGATTCCCTGCATGAACAATCTCAAGCAGTTGCAGTTGGCTTGGTTGATGTATCCGGACGATCATGATGGCTGGCTCCCTCCCAACCCGGAAGGTCGGGCTCAAAATGTGGTCGGACACGGTTGGGTGAGTGGTTTGCTGGATTTCAACGGGGGCAACACCGACAACACCAACACGCTTTTCCTGACCGATCCTCAATATGCGAAATTGGCTCCATATCATAATTCGGCGGCGGTTTACAAATGTCCGGCGGATAAAAGTTCGGTGCGGATAGGTGGCAAAGTGCATCCTCGCGTCCGAAGTCTGGCCATGAACCAGGGGGTGGGTTGGAATGCGACGGCTAGCTGGATCAAGCGCGGTGGGCCTGATTGGCGGATCATGCACAAGCTTTCCGAGGTGCGCCGAACGACCATGATATCTGTATTGCTGGATGAGCATCCGGGCAGCATTAACGGCGCAGGGTTTGCGGTGCAGCCCACGGACGATATTTCACAGACCCGTATCATCGATTTTCCCGCCAGCTATCATAACGGAGCGGCTGGATTCTCGTTTGTGGACGGTCATGCGGAAATTAAAAAGTGGGTTGATGCGCGCACGACACCACCGATCGAATACACCGGGCAGATGGGTCTGAATGTGGCGAGTCCGAATAACCCGGATGCTTGGTGGATGATTGAGAGGACGACAGACAAGGATTGAGATCAGGAGTTTGCCGTGTGGTCTGTTTGAAATGGGTAGCCACAAGCTTGCGCGTCGGGGACGACAGGATCTACCAGCGTCTGTGCCAGGTAGATCGGACCGTCCCGGTCCGTTCCTTGTGGTATTCGAATTCAAAAATGCCTTACAAAGGAAAAAACCCTGGCGTGATGGATGTGCACGGTTGGTCAAGCGGAGGGAAATTGAATGCCTTGGGCTTACCGAAACGGA
>JAQCFT010000306.1 GCA_027619545.1 Verrucomicrobiota bacterium
GACAGCTGCCAGAACGTCATCAAGTCCAGTATCAACGGTAAGGACAAGTTGATCCTGTTCGCCAAGAATGAATGCAGCAATGGCTTTCACAAGAACCTCTGCTCAACCACCGCCGCCATCGTCGCAGTCGGTACCATGGCTGATGATGGTGATCAGGCCGTGTTCACACCCACCAGCCTGAAGTTGCAGGAAAAAAAGACGCTGACCGGTGAAGGTGTTTGCCTGAAGTGCGAACTCAAGCAATCTCGCAAATGTCAGAATGCGGTGCGTGTTTCGGTTGATGGCAAAGAATCGATTTATGTGCTCGATGACAATGAAATCAGCCGCAAATTCCACAGCAAAATTTGCCAGGCTCCCGCCAAGGTGACTGCTGAAGGAACGGTGGCTGAAATTGACGGCAAGCTTGAGTTTACCGCGACTTCCATCAAGGCTGATTAATCAATCCCTTCAGATCCAATTTTTAATCACAAGGGCCACCCGTATTGGGTGGCCTATTTGTTTGGACACGAACCCAATTCAGTGCTTTTTCACGGTTTTCGAGTTCTCCCTCCAGTTGCAGTTCGTAGGCTTGCTGCAGCCATTCTCCCATTTGTTTGCCTGGTTCGATGCCCATTGCCATCAGATCACGCCCCTTCAGAAAGGGGGTGGGGGCATTGGATAGGACATCCAGTTCTTCGGCTCGTTTCCGTATTTCATGGATGTGTTCAGGTATGGAAGTGCTTAGTGGGGGGCGCCCCATGGCGTCTGCGGACATGACCGTGCACAAGGATGGAATGGTTTCCGGTTCCAGGCGTTTTGCAAGGCGTCTGACGGCTCGGTCGGTGATGGTGTTCACATGGATCATGTGTTGTGCGACCAAGGGGATGACTCGCTCCCGAATGATGTTGGGAGCTTTCATGCGAAGCAGGAATTCATCTGCCAGGATGGCGCTCACTCTGTCATGTCCCGGTGAGACGATGCGCATTTGACCATCTTTTTCCACCTTCGATGTCGTGGAAACTTTACCGGTATCGTGTAGAAGAATCGCCAGCATCCAGACGAGTCGGTCCTCTTCATTTTCTGCTTTCGTCCAGGACGGTAGATTCACCAGTGCATCGCAACAATGGCAGGTGTGTTTCCACACATCGCCTTCCGGATGCCAGACAGGATCTTGTGGAACATTTTGCATTGATCGTAGTTCCGGGAAATGTTCCATCCACCCTGTTTGATCGAGAAAAGCCAATCCCAGGGATGGAAAACGGCTCAAGCAGGCCCATTTTCGCCATTCTTCCCAGACACGTTCAGATGCGAGTTCATGGAATTCCTGTTTGATGCTTTGACAAAGCTTGATGGTATCCGGGTGACCGGTGAGTCCGAAACGTCCGGCGAATTGCATGCCTCTCAATACTCGAAGAGGATCCTCGGCAAAAGCAGAGGACGTGCATCTCAGGATCCTGTTTTCGAGGTCCTTTCGGCCGTCATAGGGATCCATCATCTCGTGACGGATCGGGTCATACATGATGGCATTGATGGTGAAATCCCGTCGAGCCGCTGCTTCGGTGGTGGTCAGGTTTGGATCGGCCACCACATTGAATCCGCGATGGCCTTTTCCTGATTTGATTTCCTTTCTGGGGAGCGCGATGTCAAAGGTTTGACCTTTTACAGGTGTCCATTTGATGATGCCAAATGATTTGCCGACCGTGTCCGTTCTTCCATGTTTCTTCAGAATGACCATTAAATCATCAAACCGGATGCCAAAGATTTCCAGATCGTAATCCTTGACCGGCAGTCCCAACAATCCGTCCCTCACGCAACCACCCACCAAATAGGGGCGTGCGTGGGAGGGGAGCTCTTTGATGAGCGTTTCCAGTGGGTGTGGGATCTGCATGAGGTCCTTCATGTCCGTGAAGACTAGCATGGGTTGACTTGTAAGAACATAGTTTCGATCGAGAAAGTGGATTTGGGTTGCCAAAAGAGATCAGGGTTTGGATGGTAGCCGGACATGAGCGAGGGGCGAAGCAGGCAGAACGATCGAGCACCGGAGATAACCTCGGTGCCTGGAGATGCGCTGGAGCAACCCAGGCGCACGCCTGCGGTGCCGGTTTCGGGTTCCGCCATGCTGGCTTCGCTCAAGCATTACAACTACCGGATCTTCTTTTTTGGCCAGATCATCTCCCTGACCGGAACCTGGATGCAGATGGTTGCGGAAGGATGGTTGGTGTATGAACTAACGGGATCGCCTCTTGCCCTCGGGCTCGTGCGGTTTCTGCATACGATTCCTGTCACATTGTTCACTTTTTACGGGGGCGTCATTGCCGACCGATTCAACAAGCGCACCATCTTGGTAGTGACGCAGTCCTTTGCTCTGGTCATGTCTCTGTTGCTTTATGCAATGGCAGTAAAAGGAGACATTCAGGTTTGGCAGGTTGGGGTCTTGGCGTTTGGTTTGGGGATGACCAATGCATTTGATATTCCGACCAGACAGAGTTTCGTGGTGGATATGGTAGGGAAGCAGGACTTGACCAATGCCATCGCCTTGAACTCTTCCGTATTTAATTCCGCCCGGATCATTGGTCCCGCCATCGCCGGGATGGTTTTGATTCGAGGTGGTGTGGCGACTTGTTTCCTGGTGAACGCCATTTCCTATGCGGCTGTGATCGTGGGTTACCTGGCGATGCGTCTTCCCAGGAGCAAGCCGTCCGGTGAACATCGAAACCTGAAAGCCGCCACTGGCGAGGCGGTTCACTGGATCTGGCAGCATCCGGATGTACGCATTGTTTTTATTCTTGTGTCCATGATGAGCTTGTTCGGCATGGCCTACACAGCGTTGATGCCGGTTTTTGCGAGGGATATCCTGAAGATTGGGGCGGATGGATTCGGCTGGCTTTTGACCGCAAACGGTGTCGGTGCCCTGGCTGGATCCATCACGTTGGCAGCTTTTGGAAATCGGTTTGACCGGCGTAATTTTTCGCGTTGGGGATTGGGTTTGTTTCTGGTCTGTATGGTTTGTTTCGCCTGGAGCAGGAATGCCTGGCTGTCTGCTGCGATCCTGGTTGTCGCAGGGTGGGGGATGATTACCTTTTTTGCCGCCTCCAACATGTTGGTTCAAGGGTATGTCAGCGACCTTCTGAGGGGGCGCGTCATGGGAGTGTATTCGTTTTGTTTTATCGGGTTGAGTCCCTTTGGGAACTATTTATCCGGTGCCATTGCCAAATGGATGAACGCACCGATCGCGCTCACGATCGGGTGCGGCATCGGGATATTGGTGCTTGTTTGGGCGGTTGTCTGGCACCCTGCCAAATCCGTCCAGTCCTCTCAGTGATTTATTTCCAACGCTCCGCCCATGTGTCATGGAGCTTGCGCAGCTTCCACACCACTTCCGGATACTGGGAGGCGTAGTTGGTCATTTCGGTCACGTCTTTTTCAAGGTTGCTCAGGAACAGGTTGCCGTCGATGGGAGCCTTGTTGCTGGTATCATTCGGATTGCCGAGCAGTTTCCATGGTCCCTGGCGCACGGCCCATTGAGGGCTATTGGCATTGCCTGTTTGCCAGTGGAATGTTTCATGCGATCCTGGAGCATCGGCCGATTCCAGCACGGGCCGCAGGCTGACTCCGTCCACAGGGGTTACCGGCAATTCAATGCCGCAGAGGTCTGCGATGGTCGGGAACCAGTCGATCGATGTCACCAGTTGATCTCTCGTGGCATTTTCTTGCAAGTGCCCGGGCCAACTGATGATCGCCGGCACCCGAATGCCTCCTTCGAACAAACTGAATTTTGCCCCGCGATAAGGTCCTGCGTCGCCTCCGCCGCCGAAGGTCCTGACTTCGGTGGAATGTCCATGATCTGATTGAAAAATGACGATGGTATCCTCTGCGAGTCCCTGTTGTTCTATGATGGACAGCACGTCTCCGATCTTTTCATCCATGGTGGACACGAACGCTGCATACATCTTGCGTGGTGCAGGGAGGTGGTCGTAGAATTTCCTCCAGCCATCGGTGCCTTGGAGCGGGTAATGAGGTACGTTGATGGCCCAATAAAGAAAGAAGGGTTCGTCCTTGTGTCGGGTGATAAAAGTTTCTGTTTCTTTTACCATCAGATCGGGAAAAAATTGTCCGTCCTCCCATATTTCGGTTCCATTACGCCATAGATCATGTCGGTTGGGGCCTTGCCAATAGAAGAAGTGGGACCAGTTGTCGATGCAGCCACCCATGTGACCGAAAGATGAATCAAAGCCCTGTCCGTTGGGCATGGTTTCAGGGGTGTAACCGAGGTGCCATTTGCCGATGTGACCGGTGGCGTAACCGGCTGCTTTCATCATTTCAGCGATGGTGGTCTGGCTGGATGGCATGCCGGAATGACCCTTTTCCGAACTCACATTTCCGGGAACGCCGGCATGTTGTGGGAACCTGCCGGTCAGAACCGCCGCGCGCGAGGGCGAGCAAACGGGTGCAGCCGAGTAAAACTGTGAGAATTTAACGCCCTTCCTAGCCAATTGATCCAAATGGGGTGTGTAAAGGTCCTTGGCTCCGTAGCAATTCAGATCGACACTTCCCTGATCGTCCGTATAAATCAGAATGACATTGGGTTTGCGGGCATGCAACGTTCCCATGCAAAGCAACGTTGCCACTATCCATTGACTTGCGTTGAAAACTCTTGTGAGGTTTGCTGATATCATGGGCTGTGTGCGAAATAATGAGTCTTTCTTTTCCTTCATGGTGATGCGGTCGAGTATGGACGTGGTAATGAGGACATGACAAGCGAAAGTCAAATGTCTAAGATGCCGGAATGATTCACAAATTCCACTTGCCGAATCTTTGGATGCGTCGTTCCGGCGCCTTGATCACGGATGCCGTGGCGTCCGCCTTGCAAGCAGGAGCGTTTCCCTGGCTGAGTGTGTGTCTGGGATATTTGCTGTGTCATGACCAGCTATTGCAGGGGGGGACATTGCCTCGTATTGAAATCAATCCGGCAGGGAATGGTTTTGTGAAATCAGGTTCTGTCGAAACCTTTTCCATACGTGGTTTCAATTACGATCATGATCGGAATGGACATTTGCTGGAAGATTATTGGGAGGCGGAATGGGAAACCGTGGTTGAGGATTTTAAAGAGATGGCCGATCTTGGGGCGAATGTGGTTCGTATCCATCTTCAATTTGGCAAGTTTATGAAGGGTCCCCGGAAATCCAGCCCCGAACCATTGGAACGTCTGAAAAAGCTTTTGGATTTGGCGGAGGTGACCGGCTTGTATCTGGATTTGACGGGATTGGGGTGTTACCACAAGGAAGACATCCCGGGCTGGTATGACGCATTGGGTGAGTCAGACCGGTGGGATGCTCAGGCAATTTTTTGGGAATCGGTTTCCTCGGCTTGTGCCGGAAGCACTGCGGTTTTCTGTTATGACTTGATGAACGAACCCATTCTTTCCGGTAAAGGCAAGGTGGAAACCGACTGGTTGGCCGGGGAGTTGGGGGGGAAGTATTTTGTTCAACGTCTCACACTAGATCTGATGGTGCGCAGTCGGGAGGAAGTGGTGGATCAGTGGGTTGACAAAATGTGTCGTGCCATCCGCCGTTACGATTCCGATGCGCTCATAACCGTGGGGGTCATTCCCTGGGCACATGTCTTTGCCAGTGCCAAACCTTTGTTTTATCGTAAGAAAACGTTCGAGCATCTGGATTTCGTCAGCGTCCATTTTTACCCGGAAAAGGAGGGTGTTGAAAAAGCTATGAAAGCTTTAAAGGTTTATGAGTTGGGTAAGCCCCTGGTGGTTGAAGAGTGTTTTCCGCTAAAGTGCAGCTTCGAGGAAATGGATCAGTTCATGACAGAAGCGGACGTTTTCGTGGATGGGTGGATTTCGTTCTACTGGGGCAAAACCATTTCGGAATATCAGAAAGCCGACACAATCCCTGATCACATTGTTGGGGGATGGTTGGAAAGGCTGACGGCAAAATGGGACAAAGCCGGGTCCCTGAGAAGGTGAGCGGTAGGGTGGAGTGTGCGT
>JAQCFT010000307.1 GCA_027619545.1 Verrucomicrobiota bacterium
GTATTACGTCTCTGATTTTTGTAATCTTGACAAGGATGACAAGCAACAGTTGGAGGAATGGACGTTCAATTGCCTGACTTCGGTGGCAGCACTGGGATTTGGAGATATTCCGCCAAAAGCCTTTTTTCAGGCCTTACAACTTATTTCCAACAAAGGCTGGGTGGCTTTCAATATCAAGGAAACGTTCCTGGATCACACAGACCAAACCGGGTTTTCCAAGTTTATCCGTGAATTGATCTTTTCCAAGTTTCTTGATGTTTATCATATCGAACGATACCGCCACCGCTTGTCCATGGAGGGAACCCCATTGTATTATTTCGCTTTGGTGGGGCAGAAAGCGGCTCAGATTCCCGAGGACTTCCTGGAATCCATCGGTGTGTTGGACGGGTAACTTGGCTCGATCAAACGCTTTGAGTGCGCTTGTTGAATAGAAAAACAGGCTCTCCTAAAACGCGGATCAGACTGATCTGACAGTTCAGTCTGATCCTGCCGATCAAAAACCTCCCCGCTTTCCCCGCTTGCACTGGCCGCATTCTTTTTTTAGCCTGTGTGCGTACCATTATTTGCCATGAAACAGGGTTTTTTCTCAATGTTGCTGAATGTGGGCATCCGCCTGAACGTTGTCTTGCTGATAGGGGCTCCCCTGCTCTTGGCTGATCCATCTTCTTCGTCAAACATCGACTTCTCCCGCGAAATCCTTCCCATATTGTCCGACGCCTGTTTCCAATGTCACGGACCCGATTCCAAATCACGCAAAGCGGATCTAAGGCTCGATGTCGAGGAAAGCACCAAACGCCTATCCGACGCAGGAATACCGATCATCGATCCAGGTAGTGCGGACCACAGTGATCTGATTCAGCGGCTGATCACCAAGGATCCGGACGACTTGATGCCTCCCCCTGAGTTGGATCGACCACTCGACGAGGAAAAAATCGAAAAGATCAGGGACTGGATCAACCAGGGGGCTCCCTGGGGGAAACATTGGTCATTGAATCCCATTGAACGTCCAACGCCGCCTACATCTGGAATGCATCCAATCGATGCGTTTGTTGACCGGACTCTGGAAACCGAAGGATTGAAAGCCCAACCTGCGGCCGATCGTCGGACTTTGATTCGGCGTTTGGCTTTGGATTTGACCGGGCTTCCTCCCACTGAGCGGGAAGTTGAAGACATTTTGAATGATGGCACGCCGTTCTGGTGGGAAAACGCCATCGATCGATACCTTGCATCTCCCGCATATGGAGAGCGAATGGCATGGAACTGGTTGGATGCGGCGCGTTATGCCGATTCAAATGGTTACCAGGGCGATCGTGAGCGTACCATGTGGCCATGGCGGGACTGGGTGGTTCAAGCGTTCAACAAAAACCTGCCCTGGGACGATTTTACGGTGTGGCAGTTGGCGGGCGACTTGTTACCGGATGCGACCCATGAACAACAACTGGCAACCGGTTTCTGTCGTAACCACATGATCAACGGCGAAGGTGGTCGTATTCCTGAGGAGAACAGGGTGGATTATGTCATGGACATGACTGAAACCATGGGAACCGTCTGGTTGGGAGCCACTCTCAGCTGTGCCCGATGCCATGATCATAAATTCGATGCCTATACCCGAAAGGAGTATTACCAGTTCTTCGATTTCTTTAACCAGACCCCCGTCACTGGAGGTGGAGGCGATCCTCAAACACGCCCCGTGCTGGCTGTGCCCTCTGTGGCCCAAACGAAGGACATTGCGGAAGCCAAAAGTGATCTTCAGTTAAAATCAGATGATTTTGATGTCGTGATGAGGAAGTATGCTTCAGACCGAAGCACATGGGAATCGTCACGGTTACATGAACTTGAAACAGCATTGTCAAAGAACGACTCCACTCAGGAAGTAAAGCTCAAGGAGTTTTTGTTCTTGAAGGAAGCCTTGGGCAAATCTGAAGACGAACGCTCAGACGAACAAAAGAAACAGATCAAGGAGGACTGGATCGCAAGCATTCCCGAACTCTCACATGCTCGTCAACAAAGAGATCAAGCTGGAGATCGATTAAGCAAACTTGAATCCGCCGTCCCCAAAGTCATGATCATGGAGGACATGGAAAAACGACGTGTCACCCCCACGTTGGAGCGCGGTCTGTATAATGTCACAGGCGATCCGGTATCTGCAGCCGTGCCGGCCTCCCTGCCCTCATTGGATGTTCAGGGTGCCATTCCGAATCGCCTGGATCTTGCCAGGTGGTTGATTCGAAGGGATCACCCTTTGACAGCCCGCGTAACCGTCAACCGATTCTGGCAGCAGTTGTTCGGGATTGGACTGGTCAAGACCGCCGAAGATTTTGGAGTTCAAGGCGAATTTCCCCGCCATATCGAGTTACTGGACTGGTTGTCCGCCGAGTTCATTGAATCCGGATGGAATGTTAAACACCTGATGAAAACAATCCTGACCAGTGCAACCTATCAGCGCAGTTCCGTCACCACCCCCGAATTGAATGAAGCGGATCCGGACAACCGACTCTTCGCCCGTGCAGCGCGTTTTCGACTTCCATCCTGGATACTGAGGGATCAGGCACTGGCTGCAGCCGGACTTCTGGATCCGACCATTGGAGGAGCGCCAGTGAACGGATATCAGCCGGACGGCGTCTGGGAAGATGCCACGTTTGGTAACAAGAAATACCGTCGGGATACCGGTCGAAGATTGTATCGCCGCAGTCTCTACACCTTCTGGCGTCGCATTGTGGCCCCAACCCTGTTCTTTGACACCGCATCGCGCCAGACCTGCATGGTCAACGCCACACTGACGAACAGCCCGTTGCATGCCCTGACCACCATGAATGACACTGGATTTGTCGAAGCCGCCCGTGGATTGGCGGTTCGGGCCATGACCAGTTCGGATGCCGGAGGGGACATGTTGGACCGCATCTACCGGTATCTGCTTCCACGTTCTCCTTCCGAAGAAGAACGCGGGATTTGGTCCAATAGTTTCAATCGCGCCCGACAGTTTTTTGAAGCAAATCCTGATGAAACCAAAGCTTGGCTGTCTCATGGTGAAAACAAAGTGCCATCCCATCTTGAGATATCGGACGTTGCAGCCTGGGCCACGGTCTGCCTTGGAATACTCAACCTGGATGAAACCCTGAACCGCGAATAAGTTCAAACGACATGATACCACCCACCCCAGCGGCAATAGAAAGAGGCTTAAGAACCAATCGTCGCCATTTCTTCGCTCGTAATGCAACCGGCATCGGCACCGCCGCACTGGCATCCCTGCTCGACAAGGAGGGACTCATGGCGACAGAAAACCATACCGAACCAAAATCGGGCATGCCCGGGTTGCCATCGATTCCTCATTTTGCGGGCAAAGCCAAGCGCATTATCTACCTGTTCCAGAACGGGGCTCCGACCCACGTTGATTTGTTTGATTACAAACCAGGCATCATCAAGCAACACGGAAACCCAGTGCCTGAATCCTACTTCCAAGGCAAACGATTCAGCACCATGACAGGCGACCCAACGGGTAAACTCATGTTGCAACCCGTTGAACCCTTCAAGCAGCGGGGACAAAGTGGAGCATGGGTCAGTGAGTTCATGCCCCACACCGCCAGGATTGCGGATCAACTGTGTTTCGTGAAAAGCATGCACACCGACGCGGTGAACCATGCCCCTGCCATTTCCTTCTTTCTCAGCGGCGCTCAAATACCCGGAAGACCGACACTGGGAGCCTGGATGACCTATGGCCTGGGAGTGGAAAGTGACAACTTGCCCGGTTTTGTCGTCATGACTTCGGTGAGTAAAGGCACGACCTGTGGTCAGATTTTTTATGATTTTTACTGGGGTTCCGGTTTCCTTCCTTCCAAATACCAGGGCGTCAAGTTTCGTGGAGGCGGAAGTCCTGTTCTCTACATTGAAGATCCGGCCGGGATGACTTCTTCTTTGAAACGTGGACTTTTGGATGACATCGGTAAAGTGAACCGATTGAAAATGAACCAAATTGGAGATCCGGAAATTGAAACGCGCATCGCCCAATACGAAATGGCCTACCGCATGCAAACGGGTGTCCCGGAATTGACAGATATCCGTCAAGAACCCCAGCACGTTCTCGACCTTTATGGCCCACAGGTCAAGGAGCAAGGCACGTTTGCCTACAATTGCCTGATGGCTCGCCGACTGATTGAACGCGGGACTCGTTACGTGCAGGTGATGCATGCGGGATGGGATCAACACAACAGCCTGACCACAGAACTTTACACCCAATGCAAAGACACTGACCAACCCAGCGCAGGACTGATCATTGACCTGCAACAACGCGGTTTGCTGGAAGATACTTTGGTTGTCTGGGGGGGGGAGTTTGGACGCACGCCGTTCATTCAGGGTGACATCAACAACCGTCCGAAATGGGGACGTGATCATCATCCTTACGCCTTCACGGTCTGGATGGCTGGAGGTGGCATCAAACCGGGTGTTTCTTATGGAGCCTCGGATGAACTGGCCATGAATGCCGTGGAAAACCCCGTACACGTCCATGACCTGCAGGCCACCCTGCTCCATCAACTCGGCATCGATCACGAACGGTTAACCTATAGATTCCAGGGCCGCTATTACCGGCTCACCGACATCCATGGAAACGTTGTGAAGGACATCCTCTCATGAAATTCCCAATGATCAACACATCCAGGCCATCCGGGTTTACCCTCATCGAACTGCTCGTCGTCATAGCGATCATAGCCATCCTTGCCGGCATGCTTCTGCCAGCTTTGGGTAAAGCCAAACAGAAGGCTCATGGCATCTTTTGCATGAATAATCACAAGCAGTTGACGCTTGGCTGGATGATGTATGCGGAAGACAATGAAGGCAATCTCCCTGCATCTTCCAACCAGGCATGGCTCAAAGGCCCAGAATGGACCGGAGGCGGCAACCTGGCGCTCCCCTGCAGTGGAGCAGACGATCACGACCCCAATGCTCCCGACAGCATCAAGGACAGTCCGCTCTGGTCTTATCTGAACTCCGAAACAGTGTTCAAATGCCCAGCCGATAAAAGCGCCTGTCGAGTGAATGGACAATTGATCCCACGCGTTCGCAGCATGTCGATGAACATGTGGCTGAATGGTCCTGGTTGGGGCACTGCGCGCGGAGAAAACGGAAGAGGCTGGAAAAAGTTCTTCAAAATTGATTCCATCAATGATCCGGGCCCTTCCGAAACCTTTGTGTTCCTGGATGAACGCGAAGACAGTATCAACGATGGAACTTTTGTAGTGGACATGGCGGGATTTCGATCTGCGCCAAATCAATATCGCATCATCGACTACCCTGCATCCTATCACAACGCAGCCGGTGGATTCTCCTTTGCCGATGGACATTCGGAGATTAAAAAATGGATTGATCCCCGGACGATGCCCTCCCTGACCAAAGGGCAGGAAATTCCGCTCAATATTCCATCACCAGGCAACCCTGATGTTGCCTGGATGCAGGAAAAAGCCACGCGGCCGGAATGATATTACCTCCCATCATTCACCAAACACACATGAGCCCCGTTCGATGGTCCATCTGCTTGATCCTGCTTCTTGTATGGGGGAGTTCATTTTCACATGCGGATAACCTGACATGGACGGACGAAATGACTGATTTCCTTGGGGATCATTGTTTCGAATGCCACGATGGTGAATTGGCAAAGGGCGGTTTGAATTTGGAGCCTCTCTCATTTTCCCTTTCTGACCGCGATTTGTTTGATCAATGGGTATTGATCCATGACCGGATTCAAAAAGGTGAAATGCCCCCGGCCAAACGTGATCGCCCGGAACCGGAGCTCAAGAACGACTTTCTCACCGCCCTATCCGATTCATTGATTGAACAAGATCAAGCCAACATCCGTGAACACGGACGCACGTCCATTCGAAGGTTGAATCGTTATGAATATGAAAACAGCCTGCGGGAAGGATTGAAAGCTCCATGGTTACAAGTCGCAACCAAGCTACCCGAAGACGGAGTGGCCC
>JAQCFT010000308.1 GCA_027619545.1 Verrucomicrobiota bacterium
GGATCCGGTGTTCATCTTCATCATTTTAATCGGGATTCTAGTGGTGATCTCCGTGATCAGTGCGTGGGCCGGAGTTTCCGCAGCGCATCCGACACAGGTGACCGATGATGGTTCCGCGTTGATTCTGACCGCGAAGAGCCTCATCTCATCGGAAAATATCCAAAAAGTGTGGGTGGAAATGCCGAAGACGTTTACCCATTTTCATCCGCTTGGTTATGTGTTGGTTGTCATGTTGGGGGCGGGTGTCGCGGAACGGTCCGGATTGTTCGCAAGCGGCATCAAGTCAGCCATGCGTCATGCACCGAAAGGTCTCCTGACCCCAACCGTCGCCCTCATCGCCATGCTGTCCAACCATGCCGCCGACGCGGGCTACGTGGTGGTGATTCCGTTGGCGGCCATCATTTTTGCTGCTGCCGGTCGTCATCCTCTTGCCGGAATCGCAGCAGGGTTTGCCGGTGTGTCAGGAGGATTTTCTGCGAACTTTACGCCGGGGCAGCTCGATGCTCTGTTGTTCGGAATCACCGAAGCTGCCGTCGAAGGCGCGCAGTTGGAATCTGGATGGACCATGAATATCGCCGGTAATTGGTACTTCATCGCCGCCCTGCTTGTGATCTATCTGCCGGTGATCTGGTATGTCACGGACAAGATCATCGAACCACCGCTTGGCAAGTGGATTCCGAGTGGGGTGCACAAGGATTCTTTCGGTGATGAAGACAAACCCCTGACCGAAGGTGAACAGAAAGGATTGCGCCGAGCAGGATTTGTCGTTCTGGGTGTCTGTTTGCTTTGGGTGGGCATGACCTTTGGTCCTGGTACCCCTTTGTTGAATGATGGTCCGGGTACGGAGGGCCAAGCCTGGTATGTTACCGCGACTCCGTTTTTCAAATCACTGATCGGTGCATTTATGGTTCTATTTTTGGGTGCGGGGTGGGCTTATGGCGGTGCAGCGGGGACCATTAAATCCGGCGATGATCTGGTTGCCATGACGACCGAGGCAATGAAGGACATGGGATACTACCTTGTCCTTTCGTTTGCCGCAGCGCATTTCGTGGCGATGTTCAATTGGTCGAATCTCGGCTTGATTTCAGCCGTCCATGGAGCAGGCACTATTAAATCCAGTGGTCTGCCTCTGCCACTTGTTCTGGGATTGATCGTGCTTTTTGCCGCCGTGCTGAATTTGTTTGTGGGATCGGCCAGCGCCAAGTGGGCCTTGCTCGCGCCGGTGCTGGTGCCCATGCTGATGTTGTTGGGGGTGAGTCCTGAAGGCGCAACAGCCGCCTACCGCGTGGGCGACGGCGCCACCAACATCATCTCACCCCTCATGGTCTACTTTCCACTGGTCTTGATCTTTGCAAGACGCTGGCAGGAAGGCTTCGGAATCGGGTCCTTGACTGCGATGATGATTCCCTACTCCCTATGGATGTTGATTTCCGGTGTCCTTTTGATGGTTCTGTGGATCGGTTTGGGCATCAACCTTGGTCCTGGTGCTCCCATGGGGATCGAGCTGAAGTGATGGCCAAGGGGGAGCATGTCTCTTCCGAGTTGTAAAGATTCGATTGATAATCAGACTGGATTTTCGTTTAATCGTGCCGCCATTTCAACCATTGAAGTCATCAGAAATGGTGGTCGAAACGAATTTAAATAAAGGAGAAAAACTTTGAGCAAACGATCCAGACGCGGTGGTGCACGCAATAACAAGCATGCACAAGGAGGTGGCGGAGGCGACTTTATTTCAAGCGAACAACCTGATCTTGAAACGATTCTCGATTCTACTGATAACCCCTTTCTGTTGGTTCTTGATGGTGTGCAGGATCCTCACAATTTAGGGGCATGTCTCAGAACGGCTGATGGGGCTGGTGTCCATGCGGTGATCGCTCCTAGGAACCGGGCTGTTTCCATTACGGAGACGGTGATGCGGATTTCCTGTGGCGCTGCGGAACATGTGCCGTTTATCCGTGTGGTCAATATCGTGCGCACACTTGAACTGATGCGCGAACACGGAATCCACTTGATCGGAACCGCTGATGGAGCCGATTCAACTTCATTGTATGATGTCGATTTCACCGGGCCCACAGCCCTGGTGATGGGGGCCGAGGGCAAGGGGCTTCGACGACTCACGCAGGAGAACTGCGATCAGGTGGTACGCATCCCCATGCATGGAAAAGTGGATTGCCTGAATGTTTCCGTGGCGACTGGCGTGTGCTTATATGAAGCAGTCAGGCAGCGATCAGGCAAAGGCCATTCATGAGTCATGCATGAGGCGGTCGGGAGAGTTGCTAGGATTGCTGCAGGTGAGCGATGGCAATTCCGATGAATAATATCCAGGGCACAAATCGACCTGATTTCTGAATCTCAAACAACATGGATAAGCATCAACGGTTTGAGGCAAAAGGAATTTGAATTCTTTGTTCAACGATATGGAAATCCGTTCGATGAGATACTGCCTGTAACTATCCTTTGCTCAAAGTCCGGAGCCGATTCGAATGTTTTAACGTTTGCCAAAAGTAGTTTCAGAAAAAACTCTGCGTCACTGCGTCTCTAGCGCAGCGGGCGTTAGAATATGAAGCATCAGCGAGCCCTTATGAGCCAATACTTTTGGCAATCAGTATAGATGTTTGAATACCGTAGACTTCCCGAAACGGGCGCTGGCTGAACTGATGGAAAAGATAAGGTGACGCGACAGGAATGTCACGTCCTGCAAGGGAATCGCAAGGTGGATCAGACCGTCTTGGTTCACCCGCGAGCGACAGCGATGCGAACGTGTGCTTCAAGGTTTAAGCTTGTTTTCCACGTGGTTTGCAAAATACTAAAAATCATATGAAATCCCTTGCTCATGTTTCGTGGCGGAAGCGTGCACTTTTATGTGCAACGCTGGTAGGTGCTTTTTCAATACTGACTGGTAACACTGCTGATCATTCGTCCAGTTCAGGCTCAGATACCTCCGGTTTGACTGGACATTTCCTTTATGTCGCGACACCAGGTATTCGTGATTATCTGGGTTATGGCGGGCATGGATTGCTGGTGTTCGACATCGATAATCATCACAAATTCGTGAAACGCATTCCCACCAGGGGATTCCATCGTGATGGACGTCCAGCAAACGTCAAAGGCATTGCCGTGAGTCCACAATTGAACAGCGTGTTCATCAGTACTATTTATGCTCTGCAACGCATTGATCTGGCCACTGAAGAATTGCTCTGGGAGCGTCCTTATGAAGGAGGCTGTGATCGTATGTCCATTTCCCCCGATGGCCAGGTCATGTATCTGCCCTCCTTGGAAAAGGATTTCTGGAACGTGGTGAAATGTGAAGATGGTGACATCATTAAAAAAATCAAAGTACATTCCCGCGCGCACAACACCATCTACGGTCCTTCAGGTAAACGTGCCTACATGGCGGACATCGGCTCCCCGGAATTGCACGTTGCTGATACCTCAACCCATTCAGTCGCGTTGAAAGTCGGGCCGTTCAGTGCAGGGATCCGTCCCTTCACCATCAACAGCGACGAAACCCGTGTATTTGTGACTGTGAACGAATTGCTGGGATTTGAGGTGGGCGATCTGCAAAACGGAGAGAAACTTGCCAGTATCAAAGTGCTTGGTTGGGACAAGGGCCCGGTCCGTCGTCACGGAAATCCGAGCCATGGCATAGGTTTGACGCCCGATGAAAAGGAAGTCTGGGTCTGTGACGGTCACAACATGCGGATGCATGTCTTTCATGCGGCCCCCCCTTACCAGCAACTCACCACCATCGCGCTCGACGATATGCCCGGTTGGGTGACCTTTAGTATGGACGGGCAATACGCCTACCCCTCCAGCGGCGAAGTCATCCACGCCAAAACCCGTGAAGTGTTATATCTACTCAAAGACGAACACTACAACACTACCTCCAGCGAAAAAATGGTCGAAATCTTCTTGAAAGACGGCAAAGCCGTGAAGGCGGGGGATCAGTTTGGGTTGGGGAGATTAAACGGGGAGTGAGCGTCGTTCTCATGGAGACACCGTGATGTTTAGTTTAGTTGATGTCAAGATGGCCATTTCACCTTAGCTCAGGATTGGGTTTGAAAGTTGCCTGGAATCTTACCGCGATTGGCTGATTCGGTGGGCTTGTTTTATGTGAACGTAAGGCTTGGTGCTTATGTAGATGTTTGCCGGCAAGTAAAGTTGATACTTTGATGGATTCATGAGGACGACCGTAACATTGGATTCTGATGTCGAGCGCCTTTTACGTGCAGCAATGCAGCGTGCTCGAAAATCATTCAAGCAAGCGCTGAATGATGCTTTGCGTGTTGGGTTGAGGGCTAAATTACCATCGAGGGAACTTCTGTTTGAGATCAAAGCTCGAGTGCTTACGTTAAGGGAGGGGACCGATCCAGCGAGATTACAAGAAATCGATGATGAGCTAGAAATTGCCGAGTTCATCCGGAAATCGGAAGCTTTGCCTTGGTAACGTGCCATGATTGTCCCAGACAGGAACCTGCTCCTTTACGCATATGATCATCGTGCCGACATCAAAAGAAGGCCAAAGCTTGGTGGAGAAATTGTTTATCTGGACGCCAACCAATAGGACTGTGCTCCGTGGTTATTTTTGCCTTCATTCCAATTGGGACAAGTTCGCGTGCCTTTCAATCCCCTATGGCCATCACGGAGGCAGTTGGGCAGGTTCGGGCGTGGCTGGATCGAAGCGTGACTGAAGTGCTTCATGTCGATCCCTCCGATATACATCAGGCTTTGATCTGGCTGGAAGAACCGGGTGTCGGTGCAAACCTCACCACCGACGCGCAGATTGCCGCTGCGGCCTTCCGTTACGGAGCGATCGTTCATACAGCAGACATGGATTTTCAGAGGTCTCCCTTACGCTCCATGAATCCATAGGTCACATAATCTTTTCTCACTTTTTGAAGCGGTTAAAATTGACAGATTTGTAATTGTCCTGAGTGCGGGATGTCGCAGTAATTGGTAATGCGAATGCCGCGCACCCGTTCCATGACAAAATAGGAACGTCCGCTTTTTGGTGAAATCTGGCTCGACTTTCGAGCTGTTTGGGGGCACTCTCCTTTCGCGTGCAGAAAAAAAAAATACTGGCGCTCGCAAAAAAACTGGAACGCATTCCGGGGATGGACGAGCACGAAAGAATCCTGATGGCCAGAAGCCTGCTGGCCACTCCGGACGAGCGCTGGGAAATACACCAGACCTTCCTCCGATCGCACGGCTTATTCTCGCACTCAGAGCGGAAAAAATTCGGTTTCAAATCGCCGGAATGAGTGCGGCCATCCTGCAGGGAACCCCCGCGACGACTTTGGATACCGATATCTGGATTGATCTTCCCGAGCGGCAGTACGTGAAAGTGTTGAATCTTTGTACAAAGATCGGTGCAGAAATTCTTGCTCAGACAGTCGTGGCTCTCGAGGATGGATCGCTTGTCAATTTTCTGTATCGAATCGACGGGTTGGCTTCCTTCCAAACGGAATGGAGACGATCAAACCGACTTCAATGGATGGGAAGTGAAGTAGCTGTTTTGCCGTTGGAACGCATTCTAAAAAGCAAAAAGGTGATAGGACGTCCCAAGGATCTTGCTCATATACCTTTGTTGGAACAAACGATTGAGGCAAAGAAATAAGGACGCTGATTCTTGGGTTTATTTTGTTGCCTCCCGGTTGAGGATGGTCGTGTTCGGTTGGATGACGATTCGCAAGTTCTCACCCTACAAAAAGGGTGCTTTTTCAAAAATGCCAACTCGCTTATGAAATATCCGGGCTAATTCAATCGCTCCTTTCAATACGCCGCTGACTTCAAAGGCGGAGGACATTCCCATGATGCGATCGGGTGTGAGCGGCTTGTCGGGTTCCATGATTGATTACGTTGAGTTGCTTTTAGACAGGATGAACAGCCACCGCAAGTCGGGATCTTCGAGATTTACAAGATGTCTCATTGGGGGAGTGTATCCTTTTGGTCTGGAATCCTA
>JAQCFT010000309.1 GCA_027619545.1 Verrucomicrobiota bacterium
AGAACGACTGGACGACGTGCGCAACGCGATCCGTGCAAAAGCTCAAGCGCGAGGGAAAGAGGACGAATAAATCGAAAGGCGGAAGAGAAGCAAAAACATCGTGTCTTTGCTTCGTGTGAGAAAAAGACAGCATCCAATTGCTGCTCAAGCATCGGGTTTCGCCCACGCGGGTGGTTCATGCAGTTGGTAGAGTACTTCGCCGGCTTTGGGGACATGGAGGATGCCCTCTGACTCGCGGTTGGCGTAGTCGTCAATGTTGATGGTGGCCGGATCGCGGTAACCAAGGTTGATTTCCTTGCAGACTGCTTCTGGGATCCCGGTGGCCAGGGTGACTTTAACGCGCGGTTTTTCCTGTCCGTCTTCCCATGAACCCACTCCTCGCACATGCGTCGAATGCGCCAGGATGCCCCAGGGGTAGTTCTTGAACTTGTCCCATTGGTTCAGGAAATAGTCACGGCAATGGTAGCCGATTTCGCGGATGAGTTTGCCGTGGGTAAGGCTGATTTCCTTGATGTGCGGGGCGTAGATAATCAGTTCCCCTCCGTCTGCCACCACGGTTTCCAGTTTGTACATGCACTTGCCGCCGACCCAGAGTTCGTCATACATCGCGGGGGCACAGGACAGTACGGTATGAAAAGGTTTGTCCTTGTATTCAACGTGGGTTTTGGCGGACAGATCCGATGCACCGTCCCAGGCGGATTCAGGGGTGCCGGTGAAGATGCCTCGCAGTCCGTGGTGGGTGACGACCATGCAAAGTGCCAGTTTGGGAATGTCGACAGAGGCTCCGGCCCGATCAACCACTTTGCGGACGGCGGTCCATTTGTGACCGATGATCTTTGGATTGGTGATGATGGCTGCGAGCCAGTGAAAGAAGTTCAGCACCTCTGGTCCACTCACACCGGGGAACAGATACTTGTTTCCTCCGGAAAAACCAACCACTTCATGGGGGAACACGGGGCCGATGATGATGATTTGGTCGTATTCATAGAGTTTTTTGTTCACGCGCACCGGGACTTCCATGGAGAAACGTCCTTCGGTCAGGTCGCTGATTTCCTCCGGGGTGATGGTGCCGATTTGTTTGAGGGCCTCGGGGTTGTCCCATTCGTGATTGAAGAACTGAACAGATGAATATGGTCCGCGCCGCTCTTCCAGTGAAATCTCCAGTCGCTGGCAGATAGCTTCCTCGCTCATGGGCTGGTGGGTGCCCAGAGCGATCATGACATCCATGGCTGCGACAGTGCTTCCGTGAGTTGCGAACAGGCTTTTGAACACCATGCCCACCGGCGCGGTGCGGGTGCTGTCGGGAACGATCAGCAGCACACGTTTACCTTGGAAATGACCGGCGGGAACTTCCTTGGACAGGAAGCCGTTTACCTGATCAGCGTTCAGATACGTCGCATCGGGAGCAATGAGTGAGGCCATGAGATTTGTTCTGTTTTGGAAGATGTTTAAATCGTTTGGGAAAGGTAACCCCCATCCACTCGGATGTCGGTTCCGGTCACAAAACTGCTGGCCTTGTTGCTGGCCAGGAAGACGGCGGCGCCGATCAGTTCCTCAGCTTCGCCGAATCGTCCCATCGGGGTGTGCCCCATGATGGAGTTGGTGCGTTCGGTGGGGGTTCCATCTTCGTGAAACAGGATCTTGCGGTTCTGTTCGGCGGGGAAGAATCCGGGTGTGATGGTGTTGACTCGAACGCCGGTTTTGGCCCATTCACGAGCCAGAAACTGACTCAGGCTAAGCACGGCTGCCTTGGCGGCGGAATAAGCGATGACACGTGAAAGAGGGATGTGAGCCGACACGCTGGCGATGTTGATCACACTGCCTTTGCCTGCTTCCACCATCGCCGGGCAGAATTCCTGGCAGGGCAGTAGCACGCCACCGACCAGATTCAGCTCGAAGTTGCCGCGCCATGCATCCAGCGGGATCTGCTCAAAAGTGAAATCCCCGGTGAGGGTGGTTTTGGGATCGTTACCGCCAGCGGCGTTGACCAGGATGGTCGGTGCGCCGAATTGTTCGCGGATGGAAGCATGGGCTTCCTTGAGGCTGTCCGCGCTCATGGCGTCGCATTTCACGTAATTGGCTTTGCCTCCTTTTTCGCGGATGTCGGCGGCTTTGGCCTCGCCGTTGGTTTCGTTGCGTCCAAGGATGATGACCTGACTGCCGGCTTCTGCCAAACCCTGGGCAATCGCCCCGCCGAGACTCCCTGTGCCGCCTATGATGACGGCGACTTCTCCTGTTAAATCGAATCGATCTGTCATGGTGCCGCATCATGACCTGAGAGCCCTCGTGTCGGAAAGGAAAAAGTCGAATGTGAAAAGCAGCTCGGGCAGATGTTGCAGATTTTTAAGGGAACCAAATGGTTCTCCTGTTTTGCGGGGAGTTTCTTTTCACGATCATCTCCAAATGGCTCAAGCTTGCCATGGTCATGTGTTGACATCTGTGACAATCAGCACTCACAAAACAACCATTCTTAGGGGTGGACATTCCCGGTTTTCCATGCACATTGGGCGCGTAAGTCTTATGGAATCATCTTGGCAAAGTATATTTAAGGAGCTGTTTGACACGGCAGTGGAACGGTATCATGCAGGGAGGCGATCCCCTCAATCCATGTTTGAGGCGGAGGACGTGGCATTCCTTTCCACCATAGGCTGTTCCCCTCAGGAATTGTTTGATTTTGTGGATGATTCCATCCGGTATGATGATCTCGACTACGACACCGCGTTCCAGGTTGCCGCCATTCGTGAGCGGTATCTGAGAGAGGTCATGAAGGGAGTGAAAAGTGATCGCATCATTCCTGCCAGTGAGTTGCCTCCCAAACCCGAACCCATGGACGGGATTCCCTGGTTGCCGCGTATTATCGCGAAAGCGCGGGCCAAGCTGCGGGGTGAATTGGATGAAGACACCATGTATGGCTGCGCGGGGGATCGGCCTTTCTTGGCTTCGTGGAACCTGACTCTGCCGCAATTCCTCGAGATGGTATGGGAGGCCGGGGATGATGATCAGGCTATCTTACAAGCCTTGCGTGCGGGTCGCAGGGAGAACTGAATCCTTTCGCGATTGTAGGCTTCCCAAATCGGGAGTTTAAGATGGTTCGGATGCCATAAGGGGCGCGCCAGGGACGGCACGATCTACCCCGCACGCCAGGGACGGCCCGGTCTACCCGACGCGCCCAGGGACGGCTATTTTATCTGAGGTGCCTTAAGCCTTCGTTGTTTCAGGCAGACTGGCAGCTGCCATCGCCTGGCCGTGGCGTTTTTCTTTTTCGCCCGGACGATGGAACATGATTTTGTCGGCGAGTTCGGGAAAGTCTGTTTTGAGGACTTCCTTGGCTTTGTCGATCATCAGATCCATACCCGCCCCGGTTGTGACTCGACCCAGCAACAGCAGGTTTTCGAATTCGTAAAAGTCGCTGTATTGGGCCAGCGCGTAGCCCAGATAGACACCCATGGTGCGGTAGATGGCTGCGGCGCGTTGATCTTCTTCAGCCATCAATTGCTGCACACGTACCAGTTGTTCGGGGAAGGGCATGCCTTGCGGGACTTCGATGCCAGCTGAGGGGATCAAGCGGGCGACGGCTTGTTGTGAGAAATACTGGACTCCACATCCACGGTCTTTGGACCATTCATCAACCGGTGCGTCCGGGCGGTAATCCACCGGAACAAAAGCCAATTCGTTCAACCAGGGGGTGATCTGTCCGGTTGGTGTGACAAATCCGGCGGCTTGATTGGTGCCCATGGCGATGCCCAGCACGGCGTTCTGTTCCAGGTTCATGGAGCCCGCCAAGGCAGTGACTTCGCCGTCATTGACGACTTCGAACGGGATGTTGTTCCAATCCCGTCTCATCTCCAGAAACAGATCTTTCACCCGGGAATTGAATAAATCATCGGGTACTCCTCTGAATAGTGAAGCGACCTTGACCCTGTTGTTGACGTAAACCCCGGCGGCACTCCCGCCTATGGCATCGACCCGTGGCATCTTGGAGGCCGCCAGTTTGAGGGTGTCCATGATGTGGTCGTAGTGCCATTGGGGATCGGATTGCGGAATGGGATCCCAGATGATTTCTTCGGAAAAGACCGTTTCTCCATCGATCACGGCGGCAATTTTTCGGTCACTGCCCCCGAGGTCAAAACCAATGCGGCATCCATCCATGTGGCGTCCCAGCGGCGCGGAGTCGCTGCGTTCGACTGGCAGTTCTGATTCCGGGCAGTGGATGATTTCGAAGGACTCCTCGAACACCCGACGCCCCATCATATCGGCATCCCATTTCCCCAGTGGATGTTCCTGGTAATAATGGTTCAACTGATCACACAGAACTTTTGGTGCCGTGCAGTAAAGCTTGGCGGCGCCCCTGGACCACAGGAGGAATTTGATGAACCGTTCCAGGAGAAAGAAATTCCGCCCGTTGGTTGAATCAGAGTGAGGATATAGAGTCGTTTCAAACCGGTAGGCACTCCCATCCGGACGTTTGAGAACGACCGTGACGGGCAATGAGGCGTTCTCCTGACTGGTTTGGGCTTTGACAGATCGTACGGCCAGGGCTGCCGGGCGAAAGCCCGGGTCCAGTTCGGGAACAACATTCGGTTTGGGCCACTGAAGATGGGTGTCAGTCATAGTCTGGGGCCATTCATAACGTATCTCCTCCGCCGGGCAAAGCCCTAACTTTTGGATTTGAGTTTGGGCTTTCACATGACAGGATGGTGCCGGAACAAGAGGGTAGGTTCACTTCCCTGTCAGCATGAGTCAGGCGAGGGGAAGATGGTGCCGAATGGTAAAGGAAAGCGTTTGTAATGGATGATTTTGGAACATCAGGATTGCAGGCAGGGCAACGGCTCTGTCAGTCCCGGTTTGTGTTGAAATCCGAATTGTTTGACAATCCGGAAGGCAGTTCCTACTGGATGGCGCAAGATCGGGATGAAGAAGAGGAGGTGTTGCTCTATTTTCCGCCTGAAAGCATTTGTTCCGATGCTGGTCTCGTGAACTCTTTTTTCGAAAAAATAACCTTATGGGCGAATGAATCAGATGCCGATTGGCACACGGTAATTTATACCGATCCTTCAGCCAAGCCGCTCCCGGTGGTTGCCTTGCGCTCCCGTCCGGGAGTGGGGTTGGAAAAAAGACTCCTGAAGGGCGGCAAGAACACGGTTTGGGAGGATATCGAACCGTTGATTGAAAAAGTAACGAAGCACTGTATCGCGTTGCATCGGAAAAAGCGCATCCATGGCAAACTGAGTGCCGATCATATTCGGTTTCTGCCAAACGACGAAGTGTATTTTGTCGGACCGCAGTTGGATCGTTTGGCCATACAAACCATCATGGAGGCAACCGGAAAGCCGGTTTCGGAATCATGGGATCCCAACGCTTCGCCCGCCTGCCTTGCATCGGGAGAGTGCGGTGTGTTGGATGAAGTCCATGCCCTGGCTTCGGTCCTGCTTGAATGTATTCGTCAGGTGGGGATTCTTGTGCATCTGCCGCGACATGTTCAACTGGAAGGGAACATCCGCTTTGGTAATCTGGTGGTGCCCAGAAATGTCAAGCAGGCCCTCATGGATGCTCAGGACGAGCATCCCAAGAACCGCCCGCAAACAGTGGCGCGTTTGGCCGCGTTGATGGGTTTTGAAATGGATGTCGACGATGTGCAGGAAGATTCCTGGATGTCGAAGGTGCTTGCGCCGGATGCCGGCGAACGTCGGCGAATTTTTATCCGAAACTTGTTTCGGCCAAAAATGCTGGGGGCAGTGGCGGCTTTCATCGCCGTCGGAGTTGCCGGCTGGGCGATCGTGGACTGGAGAGAGCAACAATGGAACCGGCAGATACAGGAAGAACAAAGCGCTCTGGTTGAACCCTTGGAATTGGAGATTCGGGAACAGAAGCCCGAAGATTTCATGGCAGTCAAACAACCGGGCAACAGCTCGTTGAAAGTCATCACC
>JAQCFT010000310.1 GCA_027619545.1 Verrucomicrobiota bacterium
ATTTGATTTCGCTGAGTTTCTTGGGATCCAGTTCACCGGTCACATTCCCCTCCCTCGTCCGGCTCGCTTGGCGCACCAAGCCGACAGCCTTTTTCTGATCGCCGACAAATCGCTTTAATTCCTCGTCCAATGGCACTGTTGCATACCATGTGTTGTCAGATTTGGACTCATACCGCTCGGCAAGAGCGGTCAATCCAGCGGCAATGAGTTCTTGATTGGCTTGTTGATATAGAGACGTTGCAGAGGAGTTTTCCTGACTCGATGCCTGTGGCGCGAGGATGGTCAAGGCAACCAGCAAGCAAAGTGTTTGGCCGTTTGAAGAAATGATGCGTTTGAGCCACTTGAAAGGGGGGAGTTTTATCATCTTGTTTGTTTAAAATTGAAATTGAAAAGAATCCATTACAAATTCCTCGTAAATTCGTAGTTCATTTGAACAACACCGCGCAATTCAGCGATTTAGCCAGCCTCCCTCAAAACCTGCTCGTTCAAGTCCTTTCCGAATGTAAGCGCTGCGTTTCATAACCTCCCACACGAAACCGGATCGATGGTTTTCGATCATCAACAGAATTGGCCCCTGATCGATGCCCAGATGTTCCCGATCAAACCAGCCTTTGCCTTCGACCAGTTGGCCATGTCTCAGCGGCACCGTTTTGAATTGGAAAGAGGGGTTGAAGGCATCCACAAATCCATATTTGTTGTATAAAGGATTACCATAGCGCTGGATCATGTTGCTCAAGCATGGAATGACAATTTCAGGAGCGAAAGCCACACTCGAGGCGGCTGCAGTGGGAGCGAGTGTCCCGTCATCCCGAATGCTGACCGCGGATGCCCCTCGGGCAGTATAGGTCCAGAAACGGCGTTTTTCACCATTGAATTCCATTTCAATATTCACCGGCCCATCACAGGCAGTCAGTCCCCAGACATTTTCGCCATAATCGGCCCACTGCATGGGATTATCCATGGCATAGGCGCGTTGGGCATAGGTCGCACGTCTTGAATTCTCAAACCAATCAATCCCCTGCCCTTTTATGTAATCATCTTGAATGCCGCTAAAATCAATCCATATGTGTGAATACTGGTGTCCAAACAAAGGGGTGAAATTGACGTGCGGCTGCCCGTAGAAAGTGTTCCATTGGCAGGTTTTTACAAAGGAATGCCAGGAGTCTTCTCTTGCCGGGTGGGTTGGACTGCCCAAGGCCAGGATGTACAGCAGCATGGCTTCGTTGTAGCCGTTGTAATCATGAGACAGCATACCTGATTCAGGTTTCCATCCATGGGAAATGAGACCGCCTCTGACCTGCGCCCAGTCCCATTCCACGCGTCGATAGAGAAAGTCCGCCAACTCACGGATGCGGGATTCAAGTTCTGTGTCCCTGTCATAGTATTCGAGACAGAACAGCATTCCCCCCATCAAAAGCGCGGTATCGATGGTGGAGAGCTCCACCTGACGGAAACGTTGGCCTGTATTTGGGTCGAGAAAATGATAATAAAATCCTTTGTAGCCAGACGTGTTTTCTGCTGATTCCGATTGTGTTGAATTTTTGAAAAACTCCAAAGTTGCGAGAGTTTTGCTGACCGCATCATTTCGTTTCAAGAACCCCCGTTCGACGGCCACAGGGAAGGCAGTCAAAGCAAAACCGACCGCTGCAATGCTGGCAAAAGCGTCCTCTTTGGGGGCACGGTCAAGAGTCAATCCGTTCCGATCATTGGAAAACTCCCAGAACCACGCAAACGTTCTCTTTTGGATATCATTCAACAATGCCTCCGTGTTGTTCATGGGCTCCAGCAATTGTGCATTCAAGGCTCCATGCGCACCATCAAACAAGAGCAAGACCGCCAGGACGGTGCTCCTGAGGCGGAGTAAAACTAAGGAAGTCGGCATGGACGAAGACTAGGCAAATGCCTCGGACCATTCAACACGTGATTCCATTATCGCTATTTTTGCTTTGCCTTTTGCCGGATTTGGTCAAGAGTTTGACAAGTTATGAAGCATCTATTTCTCAAACAAAATCTGATGGGCTGGATCATTGGCATCGTCTCATTCTTGGGCATGGCCTTATCTTCGGATATTCAAGCAGGCGAGCGAAATACGCCTGTCAAGGTCATGAGTTTCAATATTCGTTATGGAGCCGCCAATGATGGTGAAAACAGCTGGAAACATCGTGATTACCTCGTCTTGGAAACCATTCAGAACTATGGTCCGGATCTGATAGGATACCAGGAAGCCCTTAAATTCCAGGTCGATTTCCTTAAGCAAAACCTCAAAGGCTATGGTTTTCACGGAATCGGCCGTGACAAGGGCACTGAAGAAGGTGAATACGTGCCCGTGATGTGGAAGATGGACCGGTTTGAACTGGTCGATTCCGGACACTTCTGGCTAAGTGAAACACCAGAAATTCCCGGTAGTGTCAGTTGGGATTCCTCCCTGACCCGCATGCTATCCTGGGTGGTCCTCCGGGACAAAAAAGCGGTTGGCTACCAGAAGGAATTGGTTTTTGCCAACACCCACTTTGATCATCGGGGCAATCAAGCCCGTTTGGAATCAGCCAAGTTGATTCGTCAACGTGCGGAGGAAATCATGAACGACATCCCCATCATCCTGACAGGCGACTTCAACACCACCGAAGATCTGGCGCCGTATGCCGCTCTCTGCAAAGCGGAAGGTTTTAACGGGAAACCGCTCGTGGACGCATTTCGAGTGATTCATCCCGAAGTTTCTGACAACGAGCGTTCCTTCGGCGCATGGGTTGGCCGAAGGGATGGAAAACGAATCGATTGGATCCTGCACACCGACGATTTCGTGACGCTTAACGCAGCTATCAACTACACGCAGGATGCTGGCCGTTATCCATCCGATCACTATCCGGTAGAAGCGATCGTCCGTTTAAAGTAGATCCATCCATCAAAAAAAGAAATCATACGCGAACTTAATGAGTGTTGAGCGGGAAGTCAGCCGTAAGGCTTTGGAAATATACGATCGTGACCTGAGGCCATTGGCTGAAAAGTTGGCCTTTGAACTGCCTGTTCGAGCCAAGGAGCCGCCGGGCTTGCCGAATGTCCTTTTTCTTGGAAATCATTCCTCTGGAAAATCATCATTCATCAATCACCTGCTCGAAACGGATGTGCAGAAAACAGGCCTGGCTCCGACCGATGACGGTTTCACCATCCTGTGTCACGGCGAGCAGAAAGACACCTTTGACGGGCAAACGGTCACCACCCACCCGTCACTTCCCCTCCGAAATCTAAACCGGCTTGGCCCTGCTTTTATATCCAGACTCAAGCTCAAAACCCTCCCCAACCCCCTGCTCAAATCATTTGCCTTGATTGATAGTCCGGGAATGATTGATGCGATCGGCGCTGCGAATACGCGTGAGTATGACTTTGCTTCCGGGGTTCGATTCTTTGCCGAAAAGGCGGATTTGATCCTGTTCTTCTTCGATCCGGACAAACCCGGAACGACGGCGGAAACGATCAGCATCCTGACCCAGACCCTGGCGGGTTTGGAGTACAAACTTTTGATCATCCTGAACAAGGTCGACCTGTTTCAAAATATCCGCGACTTTGCGCGCACCTACGGGACCTTGAGCTGGAACCTGTCGAAAGCGATTCGCACCAAGGATATCCCCCACATTTTCAACATATACCTGCCCGAACACAGGAAATCGGTCAGTGAACATGGTATATCCAGCATTCCCTTGCAGGACTTTGATGCATCACGATCCGAGGTGCTTGAGGAAATTCGTCGCACGCCCACACGCCGGGCAGACAACGTGGTCAGCGATTTGATCCATGCCGGCCGGCGTTTGGTGATGCATGCCAAATTGTGCAACACCATCAGTCTGGACTACCGTAAAATACAGATGAAGTGGATGGGTATATCTACGGCGGTCCTGGCGGCCGGCATTGTCTCAACATGGGGGGCGATGCAGATCTGGCCGGGATGGGAAATCGCTTCAAGTGTTGCCACGGTTTTCCTGTTGGCAACGGCTGGTTGTTGGTTCTGGGGGCGATGGCTATTGAAGCAATTCGTTGGAAAATTGCATGAGTATGCGACATTGGACCAGATGTTTGCGGACACCTTCCGCAACGAATTGGCGCTTCAGGATCGGACCGATTTGAATGCCATGTGGTCCGGGTTAAAAGAAACGGCACGCAAAACATTCAGCGTACTTTCGCCAAGGGATGTTCCCAATTTCTTTTCCATGAGCCGATCCATTCGCAAACTGGAGCATTTGATGGAAGATGATATTCCGAAACTGAGACGGTCCATCAATCAGGGAACGGAGGATTAACCTGCAAAAAACTGCGGGAAACGTTGCATCAGAGAACCGGCGATCATCACCAAAGCCACCAGTGCCACGATCGAAAGTACAATCCACAACCAGAAACCTGGGGGTAAACTGACAGGCGCGCCGTAGTGGCCAACTTCCTTGTGGCGGTATAATCTCAACCCGAGGTAGAGGATGATCAGAGAACTGAAGACCAACATCGGAAAACTGAATTGTCCATTGGCTTCATGCCACCACCATTCCTCTGCCAGCACACCAGCATACAGGATTCCCATGGTGCATACCAGGCTCCAGAACCAGCTCGTGAAAAGAATAAACCGACGTCTCACGACACTGGATACCACAAAGGAAATGCAAAACACATTGAAAGGCATGGCCATCACCAGTCCATAGAGCAAGCCGGGTTTCAGCACAGGAGCCGGTTCCATTAAACCGGCGTCCAGAAAAAAACGTTTCAAGGTGGCCTGCCAATCCAGGCCCAGGACCATGAAATCCAGTCCGACAAACATCAACAAAGTCGATCCCGATACAGCCAGGCGCGCAAGGTAACGATCGGAACGGGTCGCGGGCAATGAAAAGGTGAACTCCTCGCAATCATCCACGGCATCCGATCCGCCATAAGCTGGACCGGCAACCAACGCGTAAAGGAAAGAAATGACCATGACCCAACCCGGGTGGGTAAACAGCGGGATCACCCATGCAGCGCCCAGCCAAAGTACAAGAAAGACGAGCAGCAAGCGACTGTGAGCAAACCATTCAGCCCACAACAGCCCGTAGAAAAAGGAGAATCTGCGCTGAACCGTCATGGAATTTCGGGAAGATTATTGGTCGACAAAGGATCATCCATGAACAAGGCCCAGGGAAATTCAGGAGTAAAAGCTACCCGTGAAGCTGAGGCATTATCTGAGTCAGATTCTGCTGGAGGGGCAAACCCAGGACTTTCCGGGCCGGCCATGGAGGCTGCGGGGGCCGCATCAAAGGAAGAGGTTTCTTGTTCAGGACGCGACCAGAAAACTTCACGGCGGACAACCGCTCCATCCAGTTGTGCTCGGAGCACCAGTCCCTCGTAATCCAACATGGAAGGAAATTCGGGATCAGGGCGTCCGATGCCATGCAATTGACAGGCCGCCAATCCTGCATGAGGCCCGGATTTCACGATGCGATTCCAAGCCCAGTCATCCCAGGGTAACGGATAAAGATAAGAATACGTATTGGTCGCTTCCAGCCCCGTCATATTCGGCTGAACAAGGTTCCCCCAGTTTCCTTTTCGATCCTCAAGGCATTTCAACACCTTGGGACTTCCCAGATAACGTGCCGCCAGCAATTGATCCCAGGTGTGGGGACGGCGTCCGTAATCATCCTGGTAAGTGGTGAAAGCAATGGCGATCTGCCGTAAATTGGAAATGGATCCCACGATACGAGATTTCTTTTTTGCAGTGGAAAGAGCACTCATTAAAAGCGTGGCCAGAATTCCGATGATGGCCAGAACCGTGAGCAATTCGACCAATGTGAAGCCCGTGCGCAGCTTCAATCTCCTGGGTGGTCGGTTCCGGTTTCTTCCCATGGTGCCAAGTGGTTTTGTGGATTTGCACGCACTTGGCCGTTCCCCAAGTTGAG
>JAQCFT010000311.1 GCA_027619545.1 Verrucomicrobiota bacterium
ACGAAAAGCTCAAACTTGGGAAGCTACTGAGGATGGAGAGGTAGTTGATCATCATTTCAGTTCAGCTTGCTACATCGATAAAGCATTTCCAGCTTCTTTGTATTTGGCATGGAAATACGCCGACTCTTTTCGCGAAGGCATCATCGCAAACACAAATATAGGCGGCGATAATTGCCACCGTGGAGCAGTAGTTGGAGCCCTCTTGGGAGCAGCTGCAGGTTTGAACGCTATTCCTGAGCAATGGATAAATCGCCTCAAATTGAGCCCTCGGTTGGCAGATCTTCAGGGCCAGAAACAATACTCCAGTACATGAAGTGAACGCTTTGCTGCAAGTTTTCTACAAAAAAACAGAGGAACTGTGGCCTTCGTTCAGGCATATGCGATGATCATGTCGCCCCTGGATTTTATAACCGGTCATTGGATTCCCGAGCAATATGGCCGTCCAGTCACCCTGAAACTCAGAACCTATTTGAAGGGAAGTCTCATGCACTGCTTCGTGCTGGGAAGTTCCCTTTTTATTTTGCATGGAGCCGGTCAAATTGGAGGACTGTCCTTAGCTGCCCTGTTGCTGATCTTGATGTTCATCTTTGCGATTCGTTTTCAATTGCATACCGCAATTTGTGTCGGAGTCCTCCAGAAGATGGATGATCCTTGTGATTTTCGTCCAGACTTGGAGGCGATTTGGGTTGAAAGCAAAGATCCCTGTTTTTCCTGAGGTATTGTGGGATTGCCGGGACGATAGCAAATCATCTTACCGTCCAAATGGTACCATGCTTATGGTGCCGACTTCATGAGGTATCTTCACATGCGACGCCAAAAGCCCATACACGCAGGTTGGCGCAGTCGAGGGATGATATTTGCTTGTGCTTGGGTGTTGATGAGTTTCTTCCTTTCGGCTTACTTGGTTGGCTTTCCAGAGGGCGGGCTGATTTCCACATTACATCTGAGTTTACTATCGTCTGTTTTTCATTTCCTGGGGCTCCTATTACTACCTACACCCGGCCGCCGTGCGACATTGGCCATCGATCAGTGGGTGAAACAAAGCATCGGCTCTGAACATGGTTTTAAAGATTGGATTCAGAAATTTTCCAACATGACAGATGGAGAGGTTCAGCGTGGTCGATGGATTGAAAGAATTTTCCATCCTATCCCAGCACTGCAAAACCGACTTCATCATTACCGATCAACTCATTTGAATTGACACTATTGGCCAGTGTCATAACGTCAACGGTATCAACTGCGGAGAGTTTTCAGGAACGAATAGTGTAACAAGAGAGTTATTCCAATCGTATGCAAAAAATGGCGGTTATGACTCCTCTGAATCATGACCAACGTAAACCCATATGAGTCTTGAACTGCCTGGTGTCAGGGAGAACGATCGGGAACACTTGGCAAGCGTGCAATATCCTCAGAATGGGGACGTCTGACTTTTGAGACACTACGCCAATAGCGTGTCTTCATTGTCTTCTGTCATTTTGGAGCAGAATAGAAGACTCGAGTCGGTAAGTGTTAGGGTGTACTGGCGGAGTACTGAAGGAGTATGCACGATTAGTGAAAATAAACCTTCGAAAACAGGGTGTACACTGGCAGTTTCCCTGGCACTTGGGGTGTTTTGATGGGGGCGTGAAGTTATAAGCTATTTGCAATCAAAGTGTTTCAAAATGGCTCCAGAGGTTGGGCTCGATTTTTTTACCCCGGTTTTTCGGCCGAATTTGAGACAAAATAACCCATATCTTCAAGTCCCTCAAGCCAACTCTTCGCGAGCTCGAACCAGCTCGCCTTCTCCTGGTACCTGACAGTTAGCCTGACAGTTGTGAGCGTTGGTAAGAGATGCTCAGCTTGATGCTGCTTTGGTTTCCGGTGGTAAAAGGATGGTCCTTCCGGATTTATTTTGGTTTTCAATCGCAGAATCGATAATGCGATCGATATCAAAATCAAAGCGCTGCCCTAGCGTTTCTTTGATTCTTCTGGTTTCTTTCAGGACTTCGTCCGTTGTTTGTTCTTCAATGGTTTTCATGATTGAATACCCTCCAACAGTTCATCAGGTGTACACAAAATTGGCAAGTCACATTGGAATCTGCCAACAACTTCCTCAAGTTCCTTCATGATAGCTGCATTGGCAATGTGTTTGCAGTTCCATGTTAACAAAATGTCCACCTGATGCACGGCAGATACGGCGATATGGATGGCATCTTGAGTCGCTTTTTCTGGCAGCAATCCTGAATTCATGATGCCCTTGGTAATATCTCGCGCTTTGTCTGTGAGGCTTAAGAGTGGAATGCCATTTACAAATTCTAATCTCCTTCTGGCTGCTTCTGGATCGCCTTCACTTATTTCCTCGAGGACAATTTCGGAAATACACATTTCATACTGATGCCGCGATTTTTCCCACCAAGTATGAGTGAGTTGTTGACGGGCCATTTGGATTAAATCGCGACAAGGCCTTGCCGCGAGATAGCTGGGGATGGTTGTCTCAATGTAAACGCGTTTCTTCATGATTGGCAGTGGCATCAGGAGTTGTCATGCAATTTGTGCCCATGACTCCCTTCATGCTTATAGATGATTGGTTCCCAAATTAGAATAACAAAATGGTTGGGCCCACAGCACAGGATTGAAGGCTGGGCTGATTCGTGATCAAAATACTTGGACATCGCAGTGTTGGTCGCATTCATCACCCAAGTTGAGAGAAGGAGAAGGTTCCGGTGTGAACCTGATTCTCAGGTTAACGGGGACATCGCCACGAGGAGGGCAAGGCGTTTGAATGTTCAGTCATAGTAGATGAGCTTTCCTCGCTGAAGCATCTGCCATCAGGTTGCCTGGCCTTTAAAATCATTCCAAGCCTCAGAAAGGGATAGGCAGTTGAAGTTGTTAGATGGAGAGGGTTCGTAGTCGAGAAGCCGGCATTTGCTTCATCTTTTTTTAATCTTGGCATTTTGAGTGCTTTGGTTGGCGCGTACAGTTCTCACTCCATCGATGGAAGAAATCGATTCCGAATACCCAGATACTGTTCCTTGATCAGCTGTGAACTTTGATCCATTGCATGTTTGCAATTTTCTGTAAATCCAGTTCCAGAGGTTGGTTTGCTACCTCAGCAATGTTGAATTCGGTGAATTTCCGGTGGAATATATCAAGGGAGTACTGACGGAGTACGTTCTAGTAGTAGCGGTGTACTGGCTCCAGAGGTTGGACTCGAGCGAATCTCCATGCTCATTACCAACAGGTTACAAAAACGACCTGTCACTAATCAAGCGTAATCTCCCACTACTGGCGCGTACACCATACGTACACCCCTTGCAGTTTCCCTGGCAGTTTTGATTTCGAAATCGAACAATAGATCTGTTATTGGTATGATCAATTCCCAACTTCTTCAAGTGGAGTGGAGTGCGTCGCCAAAAACGGTCGATTTTCACACTTGATGGCAGAATCACCAACATTTTGCTGTAGATGCGATCGTTGTCCCGACAACCAGTTCACTTACGCACGGAACTCAGACGATCGATTTCCGCGATAATTTTCTCCAAATGATCTGTCACAAAAAAATGGCCTCCAGTAAAAGTTTTTACTTGAAAGCTGCTTCCAGTGTGTATCTTCCAGGCTTGTAGCATTTCGGTGGTTGCCTCTTCATCGCTCTCTCCGCCAAATGCCGTTATCGGACATGACAAGGGGGCCTCGTCCATATATTTGTATGTTTCATTAAGTGAAAAATCCGCCCGCAGACATGGCAAGAAGAGCTCCATTAACTGCTGGTTTTCCAGGACATCCGAAGGCGTGCCATCGAATCGTTTAAGTTCCTGGATGAGTTGTTGATCGGGGAGTTGGTAGATTGGTGGGTGGCGAAGCGGCAAGTGAGGAGCACTTTTAGCGCATACGAATAAGTGCTCTGGAGCCTTCTTTCCATGTTGCTGGAAGTGTCTCGCCACTTCAAAGGCAATGAGCGCGCCCAAGCTGTATCCGAAAAAGTAAAAAGGCAAATCCAGTTGCTTTTCGAGTTCCTTGCTCAGCATGGGAACGAGTGTATCAAGATGATTAATGGGTGGACTCGTGATCCGAAATTCGTGGCCGGGCAGGCTTATGATTTGAAGCTCTAGGGGTGAATTTCTCTTATCAAATGCCTCTGGCCATTGGCGAAAACTTGATGGACCACCTCCCGCGTAAGGAAAACAGAACAAACGGCCTCTAGCGTTAGCTTTGGGATTGGGAGTGTAAAGCCAACTTTCTTTTAGCGAGGTTGTGGAGGATGTAATTCGAGTGGGTGGCATTCTGTTAAATTATGACCCTATGTATTTGGCAATGGCGTCAACGGAACAGAAGTTTGCCAGCTTTAAGTCAACGTCCGGAACATCTCGATTGAATTCGTTCTCAACAAAGAGGACGAGTTGCATCGCAAACAAAGAATTTACCAGCCCCTTTTTGAAAATGTCTTCATCATCTGCCAAACCCGCGACCGAGATGTGTTGGCTTAAGAATTGGCGGATACGATCTTTGTGCTCCTGTTTCATGACTCCTGATATTGATCCGTTGTTTAGTTCACATACACTGCGGAGGAAGTAAAGCCGCTGGGCGCATCACTCCGTGGGGCGTGAACTTGCCGAAATTTGGGAGCTTATGCAAGGAAAGTTCGTTCCGATTGAGCGGGAGCCCAGGTGAAGGGACAGTGTAAAAGGGGGGGGGCTTTATTGGACTTGTGTCCGCCTCAAGGTATTTGGCAGCGGGTGAGCTATGAGGAACATCAGTTTTTATACTCTACATGCTGACCGAGGTACGCATGTGTGGGGAGTTTTAACTTGCGTTCAAATACGGATCGAATAAGACTGTTATCTCGCAATTTGGCAAGCGTCATGAATCAAAACAATGACTATCGATTTGGCCACTCCGAACTCGTTTTTGGAGTGCTTATCCGACACGCTCAAATGATGGTCATTCCATTCGTTTGGGTGGTCTGCTTTTTCCTTACAACAGGAGCCTTTGCGGAGCCAACAGTGATTCTTAAAAGCAAAGATGGTCAGATTCTTAAAGGCGTCCTGATTGATCGGGGGAAAGGTGTAATTAAGATTCATTCGGAGGTGTTTGGTCATGTTCAGGTCGAAGAAAGTAAAGTTAAAGTGCTTGATTGGCCGGAAGAGCAACCGGATCCCCGTGGTGAAGAAAAAGGTTCTTTACCTGTTCCTCCTTTAACTGCCCCCGTATCCATCGACGAAGATATTCAGAAGGAGAAAACACGAAAATGGCTCGGTTTACCAAAGGACTTAAATGGCCAAATTGGAGTCGGATTAGGATTCATCGAGGGACATCAGACTAAATCGGAAAACTACTCCACATCGTTGCAGTTGGGATACGACCATGAACGTTATCATAACCAGATAAGGGGAGACTACCTATATAATAGGGTTAATGATCATCTTGTTAGCAACAACTATAATCTGATTGGTGAAACCTATCGCTACTTTGGTAGACCCAAGATAGGCCCCTACTATGCTCGATTGCTAGTAATGCATTCGCAGGATGAAGTTCAATTAGTCGACCGGCAAAGCGAAATCTTTTCGGGGCTGGGAAAGGACATTTACAAGTCCGCTAGTGCCACTTTTCGGGTGGATGCTGGCTATGTTTCGGAGTGGGAAGATTTTTCTCATAATCCTGCCTTCGCCTTTTCCGATCCAGGGGTGGAACACCGTCACAAGATTTATCTGCATGAACAGGTTGATTTCCAATTGAACTCAAAATTTCAGATCCAACATGACGGTCTATTCATGATGGAGAGTAGTGATCAATTCGAAATACGCCTAAAGACTATGTTGAAATATAAGCTTTCAGATCATTTTTCCCTAAACCTTAATCACTCCTTCATTTTTGACGATACTAGCCCCGTTGGCGTGGATGAGGAATTATCTCAGACGAAT
>JAQCFT010000312.1 GCA_027619545.1 Verrucomicrobiota bacterium
TGAACCAAATCCAAAGCGGTTCCGATGTATCGGAACACGCACTCCATAAAAATCCTTGCGTTTCTGCTCCTTTAAGGAATCAAGCAAGATGCGTCCCAAGGGATTCGCTACTTAAGTCAGAGATTTGAGCATCTTACGATTGGCTCTCATGCCACTGCACTTGCCCCTGAGAAACCTGCCAGCGTGTTAGCCGGCGGCCCAGTTCGCGGGGCCAGTTTTCTTCGGTGCAGGTCATGAAGACCTGACCTTTGGCGTGGTGGGCTCGTTCCAGTAATGGAAGCAGTCCACTGCGACGTTCGCGGTCAAGTTCGCCCATGACGTCGTCGATCAGGAGGACGGGGGGATAGCCGACGATGCCGGTCAGGTATTCGGCCTGGGCCATTTTCAAAGCCAGGGCGAGGGTGCGTTTCTGGCCTTCGCTGCCGAATTGGGAAGCAAGGTTGTCGTTCAATTTCAGTGAGAGATCATCACGATGCGGGCCGATCAGGGTGGAACGGTATTGGCGATCGCGATCCATGTTTTTCTTTAATTCTTCCGCAAAATCAGTTTGAACCGTCGGTTTGTAAACCATCATGAGTTCTTCCGCATCAGCAGAAATTCGGCGGTAGGCCAACCGGGCCAGTGGGGACAGTTTGGGGATGAGCTGTCTGCGGGCATCGATCAGGGCCTGGCCATATTTGACGAGCTCACGTGAAAAGGAGTCCAGCACGTTCAGGTCGGGACGGTATTGCTTGAGCAGGGCGTTGCGTGAGCACAGTACTTTCGCGTACTGTTGCAAATACTGAAGGTAGGTCGGTTGTGTCTGCGCCAGCAGCAGATCCATGAATCGACGACGGATTCTTGGGGCTCCCTTGACCAGTTGCAGGTCTTCCGTGCAGAACACCACCGCACGCAGGGTTCCAAAAAAATCGGACAGACGCTTGACCGGGTCCTGGTTCAAGGTCAGTTTGCGTTCCCGCATGGACCAGTAATACTTGATGGTGTCGGACTGGGAACCGATGATTTCGGCCCCCACGAAAAACCCCTTCTGTCCCTGCCGAATCATCTGAGCCGCCCCCACCCCACGAAAGGATCGGAGAGTGGCGAGCAGGTAAATGGATTCGAGAATGTTGGTCTTGCCCTGAGCGTTCTTCCCCAGCAACAGGTGGAATCCCGGCTCGAACTTCATGTCCAATCGCCGGTAATTCCGAAAATCTCTTAATCTTAATGTTGCCAGGTGCATGCCCGAAAAGCCTCAGGAGGCAGGACCAAGCATCCCGAATGTGGGAGGGTTTGTTCAATCCTATTTTTGTATGTATGCAAACAGATCGGCGATCTGCTGAGCAGACAGGGTGTCTAGCAATCCCTCGGGCATGATGGAAACCGGTGAATGCACCCGCTCGGCGATGTCCGTTTCGGCAAGAACGGTCAGGTTGCCCGCGAGATCTTTGATACTAACTGATCCGCCTTCCATGGCCGTGATGAACCCGGTCAATAATGCACCTTCCGATTCGCCTGCTTTGGGACGCAGCGTCACCGTCACCAGTTCATATTCTTCACGCACCGCCAGGCTCGGATCAATGATGGCGGGGAGCAGAAACTCCAGATTACTGCGCTCATAACCGGTCAGTTCCGGCCCGATCTGTCGTCCTGCCCCATGCAACACATGGCAAAGTCCGCACACCTGTTGAAACAATTCCTTCCCGGCTTCCGGATTCCCGGAATGCCCGCTCAAAATCTGACTCACCTCGCTGATGCGTTTGCTCTTATCCTCTTCGGGCTGCCTCAGGTTGCCCCAGATGGAACGAATGCTTTCCGACAACTCAGGATCTTTACGCTGCTGAAGAACCACCAGAACATCGAAAGGAAAATGTTCTTTCTTCAGCTTGCCTTCCCCAACATATGCCAACATTTTTCGAGCCCAATCGGTTCGACCGGACAGCACCGACTGGGCGGTCTGCCGAAGGTCGCCGCTCAATCGCGGCAGTGCTGCCAACAGCACATCAGGGATTTGTTCCTGATCGAATCGACGCAACCCGTTGAGCGCACTCAAGCGGATGGCATCCTCTGTTGAGGCACTCGTCACCAATTCCAGAAAAGCCGCTACCGAAGCCTCATCACCCAGTTCCGACAAACGAGCAATCATGGAAGCACGAACCTGTGCATCCGTTTGAGGATCGTTCACCATGTCACGAGCGGTTTCGAAAGCTGTTTTGCTTCCAATACGCAAACCAAAGCCCACCCAATCCGGATCGGAACCAAAGCGACCAGTCACCTGCTTGAGTGCGGCATCCAAGGAGGCGGGTAACACTTCCAGACGGGATCCCTGTAGTGCGAGTTCCATCCCCTTCAGCAGGGCCGACACCGCGTCCCGATCCGGAGAACGCGCGAGAAGTCTAGCGCAAATATCGAGGCTTTCGGGCTTTTGTTCAGCAGTCAATCGACGCCCGATCCGCTCAAGCAATGTGGTCCGAAGCAAGGCAAACTGCCAATCTTCAGCGCGATTCAACAGGTCGAGCACGCCCTCGGGTCGCTGCCGGATCTGGGCTTCCAAAGCCCACCAGACCTGCTGTGGAATATAGGCGTCAGCCGTCCACTCATTACGTTGATAGAGTGCCCGCACCAAGGGGTAACCCTGAGTTTCGGGCAATCGCTGGGCACTGGCCGCCAATTGGGAAATGACTTCCGGATGCTCATCGTTTCGGGCAAGATCCAACATGGATTCATACACGGGCGCACTCAGTGTTTCACCTTGATCGGCCGCGAGTCGGGCTCCCCAGATGCGGACGTATGGATCGGGATGACGAAGGGCATTGACCGTGGTCAGTCCATCCCGTTCACCAAGCTGTTCCAAAGTCCAGAGAGCTTCCAGAGCCGCCTGGGATGATGCGTTGCTAAGCCTTTCCCGCAACAAAGGGACGACGGACTCTTCTTTACGCTGTTTCAACAATCGACGAGACGTTGCCCGCACCCATTGGTTGGAGTGTGATTGCAGGGCCACCAACTCGACACTGTCTGTTTTATTTAAATCCCAACGATACCCGGGCTTGTGCTCTGAATCGCGTAGGCGATAAATGCGGCCTCGTTCGCGGTCCCAGTTGTCTCGTGGATCCACATGGGTGATGCGTGCGTCGTACCAATCGGACAGGTAAATCGCGCCGTCAGGACCAATGGCCGTATGAACCGGGCGAAACCATTTGTCGTCCGTGTGAACAGGCTTCTCAATTTCAACCGTTTTAAAGGTGCTTCCATCACGGAAAATTTCCAATGCATGCACTTTGTTTCCAAGCGAGTTCCCTCCAACAAAATGCCCCTGCAAAGAAGGGATGGCCTCGCTTTCATACAGCACCCATTGATGAACGAGGCGCACTTTTTCTCCCTCGATGGGTAGCCCGAAAAAATGTCCATACGTGTAAGGATTGGTATGTGGGCCGTGTTTGCCAAAGGATTTTTGATAATAACCACCCTGCACGAAATAAACGGACTGAAGGTTTCCATTGGTGCCTGAATAAACCCTGCCCTTGCTGTCGAAATCCACGCCAAAGGTATTCCACCCCCCCTCGGCAAACAGTTCAAACCGACGATCACCCGGCTGATAACGCCAGATGTTTTGACCGAAGAATGTGTGCACCTCTTTGGAACCGCTGAGCTCGGCTTTGATCCGGGCGGTTACCGTACTGCCGGTGGCGCCATAAAGCCAGCCGTCTGGGCCCCATTTCAAACTGTTGGAAATCGAGTGCGTGTCCTCCAACCCGAAACCCGAAAGATGCACCTCGGGCGGGCCGTCGGGTTTGTCGTCATGATTGCGATCCGGATAAAACAAAAGATAAGGGGGATGCATCACCCAAACTCCATCCTTATCGAAGGCCAGTGAGGTGCACATGTTCAGGCCATCCAGGAAGGTTTTGTGAGTATCAAACTCGCCGTCCCCATCGGTGTCCTCGTGGATGGTGATTTTGTCCGCGCCAATAAATTTCTGATGCTCCGGTTTTGTAAAAGGAGGCGGTGGCGGAACCGCGTCGAACACTTTGCGCAGGTGATTGTCCCAGGTCAGCACCTCCAGTCCGGCGGGATTCGGATATTGAATATACTGAACCACCCACAAACGGCCGCGCTCGTCGAAATCAACAAACAACGGCTGCCGAACTTCGGGCTCGGTCAATACCGTATCGATAACCAGACCATCGGAAAGCTTCAACGCCTCACGCGCTTGCTCCGGTGGCAGAGGGGCTCCTTTGTCAGCGGTCAATGCATAGGGATTGGTGTTCCCCTTGTAACGATCATATACCTCCTGGATACGCCGCTGCCTTCCCCCAATATCAGCGGGCACCACCCCCCGGTAACTGGCAAAACCCGGACCGGTCAGTGTCCGAAATGTTTCCACGTCTTTCAGAGCGGCTTCGCTTCCGGGTGCGTGATCCCATTGAGCCCATGACGGAGCATCACCGGCACGAAACATCCAGACACCTTGTAAATCAATGGCATCATCCCGTCGGCTGAGATGGATGGGGCCTTTCAGTATCCCCCCCTGCCCTCCTTTGTCGTAAACGCGCCAGGCAATCAGGTTTTCCTCACCGAAACGAACCCAATCCGGATCAATCACAAACGGCCTTCGGATACTGCTCGAGGGATCGCCATACAAGGGGGGCATGGAACCGTTGGCACCTATTTTGGTTCCGTTGAAGAATCCTTCATCCACGTTGTCCACTTGATCCGCCACCAACAGCAAGCGACTGCCTTTCCATTCCTCGGGAACATGCACATAAGCCCGATACCATGCAAAGCCATCATGGTCCTTAAACGCCCCGCTCGGATGCGATTCCCAATCTCCGGGAACCGGCATAGGCACCCATCCATTCATGGACGCTGAGGGATCGTATTCTTCGGTCATGCCTTCGTGCAGCAAGGCATTGGGAACCTCCCGCTCAGCAGCCCAATAGACGGCGTTCAACAACAAACGACGAAACGGCTGGATTTCAAAATCACGCGTGTTTCCAAGGGATGTATAAAACACACGACCGCCCCAGGAGGTCGTGTGCGTCCATGCAACCGGTTCTTCCACTCCCTTCCCCGCGATGATGCCATTCATGAGGATCGATGCGCGTGGCGACATGGATCGGTTTTTGTAAAGATGCGACGTTGAAATGAATGAAGCCCGATCGATTCCCTTTAAGACCGGATGGCTTTTTTTGTCGTCGACCAACTGTATTTCGGAAGGCGGATCCAAGGGCGGTTTGTTGCTGTAATGCCCCTGATAATGTCCTCCCAGAATGTCCCGGTCGAAGGTCTCCCAACGTCGATGGTCCGCATCGGGCGGTTCGCGGTCAAAAGCATGGCTCGCTGTGCGAATCCCCACCACCGCACCTCCGCGCTGAATGAACTGCCGGATGGCGTCCATTTGATCGGCAGGCGGGGTTCGCCGACGCACACTGATCAGCAGCACGTCGGCATATTTCAAATCATCCAAGCCACCAAAATGATTCGAATCCTGTTCGGAAACATGCGCAAACGTACAAACCACCCCTCGGGGAACCAATTCCTGTTGAACGAACCGAGGCAACGTTCGCGCAGTCTCGTACTCTTGTTCACCGATCATGAACACCACATGCAGTCGATTATCAGCATGTGAGGTAAAGGGAACAAGAGACAGGAAGGTGATCAGGCACCCGATCCAATACCGGGAGTACTGTCGCAGACAAACCGTCCGTAACCGGAGGAAAACATTCTCTATTCGCATATCGCAAAACTGGTTTGGGGTCACGCGAAGAGCTTACGATATGGGACGGGATATCCAATTTATTTTTTTGGACAGGATGAGGCGGCAGGGATCCCGATATGATCGGGACTTCGCGTCCGGTGGCGTGTCCGGATAGCGCAACAGGTATTCCTAGACATCCAGCGCGCTCGCGGACCCGC
>JAQCFT010000313.1 GCA_027619545.1 Verrucomicrobiota bacterium
AGGCAACAGCAGTTCCATGAAAAACGCACCAGGCCTCTATTGGTCGATGTCAATGAAAGCACCGGGTATTCCATGAGGCAAAATAAGACATGGTGATGAAAATGGTTTAGCAGAATCAGTAAAGCTTTTTTAAAGATGGGTAAAACGCCACTTTAACGTTATTTTAAAACATACATGAATACCGCCGGTGGGGTAGTTTTAAAATTGCTCCACAATATCTGGTGGTTTTGGTCTTTACATCGCTTGAGGCGGTTTGCATGATAGCCGCCATGCATCTCAAGAACCTGACGGTATTGGGGTTCAAATCGTTTGCGGACAAGACGTCCCTGAACTTTGAGCCCGGCATTACCGCCATTGTTGGACCGAATGGCTGCGGCAAGTCCAATGTGGCGGATGCGATCCGTTGGGTACTGGGGGAGCAATCGGCCAAAGCTTTGCGTGGTGGTGAGATGGCCGATGTTATTTTCAACGGCACCGACAAGCGCAAACCATACGGTATGGCCGAGGTTTCCCTGACCCTGACCGATGTGGATGAGGAGCATCTACAGGCGGCGGGGGTGGATCTTTCCTTCAATGAGATCACGGTGACGCGTCGAGTGATCCGTGATGGGGGAAGCGAGTATTACATCAACAAGACTCAATGCCGCCTGCGTGACATCCAGCAGTTGTTCATGGGGACCGGTGTGGGGCGTGCCAGTTACAGCATCATGGCGCAGGGGAACATCACCCAGTTGTTGAGCAGCAAACCCGAGGATCGCCGTATAGTTTTTGAAGAAGCCGCCGGGATCACCAAGTTCAAGGCCCAGAAGAAGGAAGCCTTGCGCAAACTGGATCACACGGATCAGAACCTTCTGCGCGTGGCGGACTTGGTCGGGGAGGTCAAGCGTCAGATCAGTTCACTGCAGCGTCAGGCGGGCAAAGCAAAGCGATATAAGAAAGTTCATACCGAACTCAAGCATTTGGAAACCCAGTTGGCTCGTCATGAGTATGATGTGTTGCAGGGGGAGATTAAGGATCGTCAGTCCGCATTTGAAGGGTTGAAGCAGCAACAGGACGAGTCCTCCTCGACCGTGGAAATTAATGAGGAAGAGATTCGGCAGTTGCGCTCCCGGTTGGCTCAGATCGATGGTGAGATCAGTCAGTCACGTCAGCGTGAGATGGAGTTGAAAAACCAGGTGGATCGCAACGAGGGGCGGATTCAATACAACCGTGAGCGACTGGTTGAACTGGAACATCAGAACGAACGTGCGCTCAGCGAGATCAATCAATCGGAAGAACGCAAAAAGCAGGCGGAAATCGATCTGGAATCCCTCCGTCAATCTTTTGCCGGCGCCGAAGATCATCTGCAGCAGAAGCGAGAACTGGTCGAAGGCCATCAAGAAGAAGTGCGCCGGGTGGAGGTTGCCATTGGTTCCAAGCGGGAAGCGTTTCGACAGTCCCAAAGTGATTCGTTGGTGGCAACGCAATCCGTTGGCAAGGTGCGCAATGAGATCAGCGCACTTGATTTTCAACTGCAGAGTCACACGACACGCCTGGAAAAGCTTTCTGCTGAAAAGATCCAGCTTGAGGAAGAACGGTCCTTGCAGAAGGAGAAGCTGGAAAAGTTTTCAGATACCGTAGAAGCCGACAAAAAAGCTGCGCACGATCAGCGTGCATCGGTTGAAGAACGTCAGGCTCGCCTGAAAGCCTTGCAGGAGGAAATTCGTGACGCCAGTGAGCGCCTGGACGTCGTATTGCATTCGCAGGCTGAGAAACGCAGCCAGTTGCAGGTGTTGAAGGATCTGGAGTCTTCGCACGAGGGTTTCAGTGAAGGGGCGGTGGCTGCTTTGAAGGAAGTGGATGCCTTGCTGGGCTCGCTTGCGGATCATATCCGTGTTGAGGAGGCGTTCATTCCAGCCATTGAAGCAGCTTTGGGTGAGTATTTACAGGTCGCCATCACCGAGTCGTCCGAATCGGCGCAGGACATTTTAAGCCACCTCCAGGAGAAAAACTCCGGTAGCGCGAGTATTGCTTCGGTGCAGATGATGAAAATGGTGGCCAACGGGCATTTTCAACAGCGGCCCGCCATGGTTGACCCGGCCTTCAGCCCGCATGGAACGCCAGCTCTGGCAGTGTTGGAAAGTGATCCGATCGTTCAGCCCTTGCTGGATTGTCTGCTGGGGGCGGTTTATATCGTGGAGGACATGGCTTCCGCTGTTTCCGCATGGAAAGAAGCCGGTCTGAGTGTTCGATTTGTCACCAAGAAAGGGGAGATCCTGAGCCCTTGCGGCGTCTTCACCGGTGGGGGAACAGTTGCTTCCGGGAAGAACCTCACCACATCCATTTTGGCCCGGAAAAGCAAAATTGCCCAGTTGGAGGAACAGGTGGCGACGATTCAGGAAGAGGTCACCGAGGCCAGTCGGCACAAAGGCAGGCTTTCCGCCGAAATGACCACCCTGCAGGCCGGGCTTCAGGAAGCTCAATCCGAACTCAAGACCCGCGAGGTTTCCATCGCCACCAGTGAGGGCGAATACCGTGCATTGAAATCCTCCACTCAGGTGCTGGAACAGAAAATTGAGACGGTGGTGTATGAGATCCGGAACCTCTCTGATCAGGATAAAAAGATTTCCCAGGACAAGGAAGTTCTCGAGAAACGTTTGCAGGAACTGATTGCGCGCGAGGAAGCCGTTCAATCGGGACTGGAATCCTTGAACCAGGAACTGGATCAACTCCGTCAGGAACGTGACCAGGCTCAGGCGGCATTGACCGAATCCAAGGTCATGTTGGCTTCCGAAGAACAAGCCGTAGCCGCCTTGAGGGGGCAGAAAGGTCCGTTGGAGCAGCGCATTCGCGAACTGAATCAAGCGATTGAACAACGACGTGCCGAAACCAACGCAGTGCTCCAGAAACGCGAGCAGTGCGAAACGGAGATTTACGATTCGGAAGGTATCATTGAGACACTGCGTCAGGAGCGCGCGACGGTCAGTGAACAGACCGAATCTCTCGTTGAGCACCGTCAATCCCAGGATGGTGCGATTCATGAGCGTGATGCCATCCTGACCGAACACCGGCAGCGGTTGAATGAAGTTCAGAGTCGTCGCAGTGTCATCGAGGTGGAATTGGCGCAGAAACTTTCCAAACTGGAGAACCTCTGCAGGCGGATTGAGGAACGGTATCAGGTGGCCTTGCATGAAGTAGAGTGCGGGCAATTGGAACTGTTCTCAGCCGAAGACGAAGATGCCGACGCCGAGGACCAGTTCGAGCCCATACCCGTCACACTTGATGGAGAGGTTGACTGGGATGGAGTGCGCGAGCGGGTAAAGACCTTGCAGAAGAAGATCGACAGCATGGGGCCGGTGAATCTGGTTGCCATTGAGGAGTATGAAGAAACCGAGGAACGTCATCAGTTCCTGACCCAGCAGTATGATGATCTGGTGAAAGCCAAGGAGGAGTTGATGACCGTTCTGGACCGGATCAATATTCAGACCCGGGAAATGTTTGTGGAGACCTTTAACAAGATTCGCGCCAATTTCCAGGCGACCTTCACCGAGATCTTTGGGGGTGGCATGGCTGATCTCATTTTGCATGACGATGAGGACGTGTTGGAAAGTGGTATCGATATTGTTGCGCGGCCTCCGGGCAAAAAGCTTCAGAGTATCTCGCTTCTGTCCGGTGGAGAACAGACCATGACCGCCGTTGCGCTTTTGTTCGCGATCTACCAGGTGCGTCCGAGTCCGTTTTGTGTGCTGGACGAGTTGGATGCACCATTGGATGAATCGAACATCAATCGTTTCATCAAGATCCTGGAGCGATTCCTGGATCATTCACAATTTATCATCATTACCCACAACAAACGAACCATCTCCATCGCGGACATCCTTTATGGGGTGACCATGCAGGAGCGTGGTGTCAGTCGTATTGTGAGTGTGAAATTCAATAAGGATGAAGATGCCGGATTGAAAAAAGTCGGAGGGCGATTGGAGGCCGCCGGCGATGGAAGTAACGGAGCGGCTTCCGTGGCGGATGCCGTTTCTGGGCAATCATCCAAACGAGGCACATCGCCTTCGGATGAAGTGGTTTTGGCAAAGTAGAAAGTGTGTTTTATGGGGGCTGGAGGGGAGCATTCAGGTGCCCTTCCATTTTTTTTGAAAAACTTCACCTTTGGTGTTGAAAGCACAATCTGTTGTGGTATTGTTTTTGTCTGTATCCAACAGCTAGTATGCTAAGGGGCTCGCAAGGGTAAGCAATTTCGTCGTATTTCGTACTGCGGCATGTCCGCAAACTGTCGTTCCAAACAATCCCGTAGGGATCATCACAGGGTGCTCTATGTACTCTGCGATATCAATGAACTTAAGACAAATCTGATAGAAGAAAGCATAGCAAATGATCAACGCACAGGATGATTTATTAACCCAATCAACGGGCGTCCGCGCAGGAGGAAGAGCGCGTTCGTCCAAAGCACGTAAATCCAAACGAGGAGGCGTCAAGAAGAAGGACGCACTCAAGATCAAACGAATTTTCAGCGCCGCACAAGATTCACCCTATGATCAGGTGGAATGGGACAAGCGTGTGGCTGAGATCACCGACGGCAAGGGTAAGATTATTTTCCGTCAGGAAAATGTGGAGGTGCCCAAGTCCTGGTCGATGCTTGCGACCAACGTGGTGGTTTCCAAGTATTTTTATGGAGAACAGGGAACCGGCGAGCGTGAGTTTTCCGTTCGCCAGTTGATCCATCGGGTGTGTCGCACCATTACGGATTGGGGGATCAAGGACGGGTATTTCAGCAAAGCAGATGGCGAGGTGTTCTATAACGAGCTTTCCTGGCTTTGTCTGAATCAGTATGGCGCCTTCAACTCGCCGGTTTGGTTCAATGTCGGCTTGTATCATGAATACGGAGTTGGGCGTGATTCGGCCAAAGGCAATTGGTATTTCGATCCTGAAACCCAGCACGCCGAACGTGCGCCGACACAGTACGAATACCCTCAGTGCAGCGCCTGTTTCATTCAGTCCGTCGATGACAACATGGAGGACATCATGCGACTGGCTTACAGTGAAGCCATGCTGTTCAAGTACGGTTCCGGAACCGGATCCGATCTGTCACCCATTCGTTCTAGCCGTGAAAAACTCAGCGGCGGCGGACGTCCGAGTGGACCGATGTCTTTCCTGAAAGTTTATGATCAAGTGGCTAATGTGGTAAAATCGGGTGGAAAAACCCGTCGTGCCGCCAAGATGAATACCTTGAAGGACTGGCACGGAGACATCGAAGATTTCATTGATGCCAAGCAACGCGAAGAAAAGAAAGCCTGGGCGTTGATTGAGCAGGGGTATGATGGTTCTTACAACGGTGATGCCTATGGAAGCGTCATGTATCAGAATGAAAACCTGTCCGTGCGGGTCAGTGATGAATTTCTGGATGCAGCGCTCAATGACAAGGAATGGTGGACCCGATCGGTGACGACCGGAAAACCGCTTGAAAAGAAGAGCGCTTCCAATTTGCTTCATCGGATTGCCGAGGGAACCCACATCTGTGGCGATCCCGGATTGCAATATGACGGTGCGATTCAGAAATGGCATACCTGCAAGGGAACCGAACCCATCCATTCCACCAATCCATGTTCGGAGTATGTTTTCCTAAACAATACCGCCTGCAACCTGGCGTCCTTGAACCTGATGAAGTTCAAGCGTGAAGATGGACGTTTCGACGTAGATCGTTTCAAAGCCGCTGTGCGATTGTTCATTATGGCACAGGAAATCGTGGTCGACAATTCGTCCTATCCCACCCCGGATATTGCCGAAAATTCACATATTTTCCGCACACTTGGTTTGGGATATGCGAATCTTGGATCGTTGATCATGAGCTATGGTCTGTCTTACGATTCCGATGCCGGACGTTCTCTGGCAGGTGCCATCA
>JAQCFT010000014.1 GCA_027619545.1 Verrucomicrobiota bacterium
ATTTTCCTTCAACGTGACCAATCGCTTTACTGAATTTGATGGTCAATATTGAATCTGCACCCTTCAACCTTTTTTCTCGCAAAGGCGCCAAGACCGCCAAGGACGCAAAGATTACTTTGGCACTCTCATCGCTGTCACCTCTTTGAACTACGTCTGACCTGGCACCGCTTTGGATACGGTCCGACATCTCAAGGAGCATTCGAAACGCCATTTTACCCAATAGCTTTCCTATCTCATTCTCTGTCACATGTTCCTTTGCGCCTTCGCGTCTTCGCGTCTTGGCGATAAAATGACGGTACCCAACGAAAACCTTGTAGCCACTAAAAGGTTCAATTCTACTTTCAATCAACGTGACCAATCGCTTTACTGAATTTAATGATCGACGTTGAATCTGCACCCCTCAACCCTTTTTCTCGCAAAGGCGCCAGGACCGCCAAGGACGCAAAGTTTTTTTAGAGAACTTTTCTCACCCATGCCAGCACGCGTCGAACGAGCCACATGTCTACTGCGATGATCGCAATAATGCTCATTGATATACCGGCATTTCCCCATACTCCATGATTGAATGGCAACAGCACCAGTGCTCCCACTGCAGCGTCGACAACCAATAGCGTCAAAGGCATGGCTGCCAGCATTCCGGGGAGAATGTAGTCACGTCCAATGGTGCCTCTCCGAATTCGGTTCAGTATTCGCCAGCCGTATAGGCTCGTGACGACAAGTGTCATGGGCACAAGTGTTGTCAGCATCATTACCCAGGGAATCGGTGTTTCGATATAATGGGTGTCATGAGATTGTGTCCTCGAGTCGAGAACCCTTTCTTCGGCTTTCGATATCAAGTCCTGTTGTTGTTGTAATTCTGAAGCACTCTTTTGCTGTTCAAGTTCGATTCTGGATTTCTCTACCGGATCATTGATTAATTTCAAAACCTCGGCCCTGTGTTCCATTTCCGACTGCAACTGTTTCATTTCCACGCGCATCATGGCGATCTGTTGAGTCGCCTTCGTCTGCATCAGTTGCTGTTTAGCTTCGAAGCGATGTGCGTTGGCTTCAGATGCACGCATCATCCAAAATCCCCACCCCCATAGTAATGGTGGGATGATCAAAGCGGAAACGATCAAGATGGTTATTGCATTCGGGCTCAGGTTTCGGAATGTTGCATGGTCAATCCTTCTACGCTCACGATGCGCTTTCTTGGCATGACTCCACTCTATTCCATAAATCAAGACAGCCATGACCTGATTAACGACAATGAAGGGAAACAAGGGAATAGGCGGATGACCACCATAGAATGCGACCAACATTCCAAAAAGCAGGAACGTTATGAGTGCTTGGAATAGATGCTGAGTGATCACAACAGAAACAAACCGTTTTTTTCGCTCATCATATGAAACCTTGGGACCTCGCCCCAATGGCACGCATGTAATACTCCTCCCCCATTCTTTCCAGGCTAAAACCGTCCAGAGCGACCAAACCATCAATGCAGCTATTCCTACCTGATAGCCACCTCCTGGTGCTGAACAGCGGTAGGATTCATCGACACCGAAAGTGTCGAACGTTCGACTCAACTCAAGCCAAGGTGCCGATCTGCCTCCAAACGTCCATATACTGGTTATTTTTGAATCGGTGGGACCGGGATCCATTCGAGTAACATGATGAGGATACATGAAGTAGAGAGACAGAACCCATGCCACCAACCCAATCAAGCCCAACAAACTTTGTCGCACCCTTGGGTCCAGCTTTGCCCAGCCACTGACCGCCTTCTGTTCATGAGCAGGAAAATCGCTGTGAGTCTCTTTGGAAGATTCTTGAGAAACGGAATGGACCTTCGGTAGTTTTGAAACCGTTTCCACCTGTGTCTTGATCTCAGATACCTTCTGCTGACGACGTTCCTTTTCCTTCGCTAGGGCCTGGAACACAATATCGTCGACCCCAGCATCAGCTCCTGATTTTTCCGAAGGCGGGCCAAATCGACCGAGAGGTAATTCTCCCGTCAGCAACTCGTAAAACACCACCCCCAATGAATAGATGTCTGCCCGATGATCCACTTCGGAAGGATTTTCAATCTGCTCGGGAGCCATATAATGAGGCGTCCCCATGGAGGCTCCGTGCTTGGTCAAACCAGTGACATTGGACGAACCGTCATCCAACATTTTGGCGATGCCAAAGTCAGCAATTTTGATGCGTCCCCTGGTGTCGAGCAAGATGTTCTCCGGCTTGATGTCCCTGTGCAACACGCCTTCGTCATGAGCAAACTGAAGGGCTTCACATATATTGGGAACAATCGACAAAGCCTTCTGAGGAGCAAATCGCTCGGTGCGCATGGCTTCACGCAGATTCACCCCTTCGACGAATTCCATCAAAAGAAAAAAGAAATCTCCCTGTCGACCAAAATCATACACCGCGACGATATTCGGATGATTCAAACGAGCCAGCAACTTGGCTTCGCGTTCGAAACGTTTGGCAAAATCAACATTTTGCGCCAACGAAGGTGACAGCACTTTCAAAGCCACCCAACGGTCCAGTTTGGGTTGACGCGCCTTGTAAACAAAACCCATTCCCCCCTGACCAATCAATGAATCGACTTCCAAATCGGGGAAAACGGCACGCATCGTTTCCAGGGAGGGGGGGTGAATCGCCACGCTATCCGTCATGTGAGTCTCAGTCGCCATGGAGGCGCGAATCATCAAGCAAGCCGGACACATACCCTGCGGCGCCCCCTCTGGGATAGGTTTCCCGCAGGTCGGACAATTGGATTCAATTGAAGCATGTTCTTTCTCCATACCTCTTACTGAGACATTTCCGAAAAGTGGTTACCGAAAAAATGCAGTTTTTTTCAAAAAGAATCAAAGCCCGATGTAAAAGAATGGTGCATACTGAATCTCCAAGGGATTCCAAAATCCTTACGCTATCTGGAATGCGGCGTGCAGCACCGCTCTGGATACCTCACGGTAACGGGTAGGCTCCACTCATATCCGAATTCCTTCAAACCTCCCCAGCGTATCCCATTTGATTACCCGATGACCACTTATGACCTGGAATAATCTTATCGTATACGGATCGTATCCAGAGCGGTGCTGCACACCGCACTCCAGAGTAACTGCAGCAATAAAAGCACCACAAAATTCTTTGCGCCCTTGGCGGTCTTCGCGTTCGCGCCTTAGCGAGCAACCTATCGACAGGCCACATTTCCCACCAATACACCCAAAGGTCCTCTAAAACCCTCATTTTTTTCAGGCAAGTATTCTGCGCAAAACATGCCCCCCCACGTTTGTCAGCCGGAAATCACGCCCTGCGTAACGATAGGTCAGTTGCTCATGGTCCATCCCCATCAGGTGCAGGATAGTCGCGTGAAAATCATTCACATGCACTCTGTCCTTGACGGCTCGAAACCCAAAATCATCCGTCTCTCCGTATGTCACCCCCCCCTTGACGCCGCCCCCCGCCAACCAGGTGGTGAATCCATAGTGATTATGATCGCGTCCTGATCCGTTCTCGGACGTCGGGGTGCGACCAAATTCACCACCCCAAATCACGAGTGTATCGTCCAGCAATCCCCGTTGCTTCAAATCCGTCAGCAACGCAGTCATGGGTTGGTCGATGTCGCGACACAAGTCCTTGGCGTGTTTATCGTGATTCTGATGTGTATCCCATGGCTGCCCATCTCCATAGTAAACCTGAACAAACCGAGTGCCACGCTCCACCAAACGACGTGCCAGCAAACATCCGTTTGCAAAATGTCCTTTGCCATACTTCTCACGAATGGATTCCGGCTCGCGCTCCAAATTGAACGCCTCACTCGCTTCCGTCTGCATGCGGAAGGCGGTTTCCATGGATCGAATCCTGGATTCCAAGACAGCATCCCCTCCGCGCTCATTTAAATGCAGTTGATTGAACTGCCGCATCAAACCAAGTTGACGTTGCTGTGAGGGGAAATCCATCGATCCGTTGCTCAGAAACGGGATCAACTTTTTGACATCCAGATTCGAATGATTGACATACACCCCCTGATGTTCCGAGGGCAGAAAAGCGCTGTTCCACAACACGGAAAACCTGACCGGCCTCCCCGGACAAAGCACCACATATGCGGGCAGATTTTCATTCTCGGTCCCCAGGCCATAAGATATCCAGGCCCCCATACTGGGCACCGAAGGTGTAATGGTGCCGTTGTTCATCATCAACAATGCGGGACCGTGATTTGGATTGTCGCTGTGAAGAGAACGAATCACACACACATCATCCATGCATGCAGCAAACTTCGGCAACATGTCACTGATCGGCACACCACTCTGGCCTGCCTTCAGCCATTGAACAGGCGATGGAAGCAATCCTGCAGTTGCTCGTTCAGTGCGCAGATTCACTTCAGCCGGTCGTTGTCCCGCATATTTCTGCAGATCAGGTTTTGGATCGAACAGGTCTGCCTGGAAAGGACCGCCATTCATGAAAAGCTGAATCACCCGCTGGGCTCTCGGTCGATGAGGACGCTGGGCGGCTCGCTCATCACTCCCCTTCATCACATTCGCCAGCCCCAGCATCCCCACACCCCCGCCCAGCCGGGCAATCATGGATCGCCGGGTCAGTAAATCATGAAGAACCGGTATAGAATCAGTCGACATACAAAAACGCGTTGCTGGTGATACATGTTTGGGCACAGCGGGCCAGGATCTCCCGGGGATGGGTATTGGAAACTGTCTCGCTTTGAAAATAAGATTCAAACAACATCTCTTCCTCAGATGTGGGAGAACGCCCCCAGACTTGCCGAAACAATTGAGTGACCCAACCTGATAAATCATACCCGCACCGAGCCATGATCCGATCGGCCAGTTGAAGCGAACAATCCCAGACGAACGGACCGTTCAAAGCAAACAACTGCTGGACCGGGGTGGTTGTGTTGATGCGTTGTTCGCTGTATCGATTCGGGTCCGGAAAATCGTGTAGTTTCAACATCACATTCAGATCACGGCGATGAACCGTGCCGTATACCGTGCGGCGAACATTCTCAGGTCGCGACAAATCCTGCGACGCGCCGCCGAATGATCGATCCAGGCGTTCGCTCACCGACAACATCGCATCACGCCACGATTCAACAGGAAGCCTTTGACGTGACATGTGCCACAACAACCTGTTCTGAGGATCCACCATCTGGCCTGGAGCATGCACCCGACTGGTCTGTCGCCAGGTGCGGGAGAGCAGAATTTCCCGATGCAACCATTTCAATGACCATCCATGCGCCACAAACCGTGCAGCCAGGTCATCCAGCAACTCACGGTGCGTCGGAGCCGCTCCGCTCAGACCAAAATTTCCGGGAGTGGCAACAATACCCTCGCCGAAGTGTTCTTTCCAGACCCTGTTCACAATCACTCGTGCGGCCAATCCTCCGGCTTGATCGAAAATGGATTCGGCCCATTCAAGCCTGGCATCGCTATCCTTTCCAAGCGAACCACCGCCAAACACCGTGAAAAAACCTCTGGGAACCGAATCCCCCGGTCGATTGGGATCACCGCGCACATGACTCTCCAGGTCACGATTGGCATGCTCCAGATAAACCAGCTTGGTGGCATCCGGACCGTCGGGGAGGATTTCCAGGAACGCATCATCAATCGCGTGTGCCATTGGCAGATCGTAGTTCGGTGTGTTGGCCTTCAAGTCTGCGATTTGCTTCTTAATCTGCTCAGTTTTTTGTTCTGCTTCGGGTGATTCGTCCTTGCTCAATTGATTGATTTCCTCTTCCCAACGGCGAACCTGTTCCCGGGCATCGGCAATGGGTTTCCATTGTTCATCCGGCACAATCGGGCGGGAGGTCAGCCGAACGTTGGCAATGATCCCGGCCAAGGCATAATAATCCTGCATGGAAACCGGATCCGACTTATGATCGTGACAACGTGCACAGGACACAGTCAAACCCAGCAAGGTACGGCTCATCATATCCACGCGTTCCTCCCACTCATCAGCCACGATGGTTTTGATCACTTCCGGGGCGAGTTTGAGTTCCTTCCAGTAAGTTGGACTTAGTCCCAGAAATCCCAAGGCTGGTATATCGTCAGGGCCGGTCGAAGGCATCAAATCTGTTGCAAGCTGACGTTTCACGAACTCAGGGTAAGGCAGGTCGTCATTGAAAGCCTGAATCACCCAATCCCGGTACAACCAGGCGCAACCCATATTCTCAAACCAAACGGCCGTCTGGTCCGCATAGCGCGCTTGATCCAGCCACATCCGCGACCACTTTTCCCCGTAGGCAGGCGAAGCCAACAATTGATCCACCAAACGCGACCATGCATCGGGACGATCCTCAGCCAACGCATCTTCCATTTCCCTGGCATCAGGAGGCAACCCAACCAGATCAAAATACAACCGCCGAATCAAGGTGCGGAGATCCGCTTCTGGAGAAAGTGTCAGCCTTTCTTTGGACAAGGCACTCTCGATATAGGCATCGATTGAGCAATCCCCAAGACTAGTGTTTCGGAGAGGCAAGGGGCGGAATGCCCAATGATCCGCCCGCTCATTTGCCTCAGACGATTCAGCTTTTGTATCCAACCAAGACAGACCACATCCAAACAAGCAAACCACGATCAATGATCGGCACAAAAGGTATTTGGATGAGATGTGTGATCGCATGGACGGGGGGGATCTTACCCCAACTCATTCTGTGCGCAATGCAATCTTGTGTTTGAAAGTATGCTTGTTGTTTTTGACAGGATGAACAGGATTAACCGGATGACCGCCTTTAAAGTTCAGTGGGTTGAATGGAAACGTGCTCCGTGGATCCTTCCACGCGGGCGTCGCCGGACAAGTAGAGGACAACTTTGCGGTCAGGATCCTCAACGATAACACTACCTTTGATGACTGCCTGATCGCTCAGACGAATTTCAATCGGATCGTCGTTGTTGTTTCGTTTGGCTTTGCCTTCCAGAACGAGGTTTCCTTCCAGAATGGTGTTGCCTGAAAGATATACATCCCCATTACGGAAGGTCGCATCCCCTTTCACATGGGCTCCTTGGAACTTCATGGTGCCATTGACGAGGTTCACTTGACCCTCCACCGTGACTCCATCGCCCAACTCAAGTCCACCGTTCACCGTCTTGATGTTTCCGCCTACTGAGCTTCCTTCCTCAGCGGAAATCCGGCCGTTCACTGTCTCCACATCTTCCTCCACCATGGCGTCCGATTTGATCTTGATGCTGCCATTGACGGTTTTTAAAAGATCCGCACGAGCGCCTGCTCCCAGTTCCACACTGCCGTTCACCGTTTTGCAAACGCCTTCGACAATGGATCCGTCCGCGACTTTGATGCTGCCATTGACAGTTTTGAGGTCATGCTTCACCGTTTCATTGGAGGCCGTCCTGATGGAACTGTTCACGTGAACAGAGCAAGCAGTTACCAGAACAACGGCAGCCAAAGCAACAGTCCACACACATTTTGAGGTCAGATTAGAAAGCATACACAACACTACCCGAAATCGCTTCCTTGAGTTACAGAAAAAAGGAAAGAAATCCAGTAAACAGCCTCAATGCTTTGAAGGTATCTCCTTCAAACGGAACAAAAGAATCCCACCCACGATAAAAAAGAAAACTGTGGAGCTCAGTCCAGCCCGTTGACTGCCAAAGAGGGTGGTCAGTTGCCCCAGCAAAAGAGGGCCAAGGAAAGAGGTCGCTTTACCGGAAAAGGCGAAGAAGCCAAAGAACTCATTTTCCTTGTCCTTGGGAACCAATCGCCCCATGAGTGAGCGACTGGCGGATTGATTCGGACCAGCGAGAAGCCCCATCAGGATGCCCGCTACCCAGAACAGGGTCCGGCTTGGTGCTGTGACCGCAAGCGTGGTGGCGATGGTCAATCCAATCAGAGAAATCAGGATGGTCTGGCGCGGTCCCAATCGATCATCCACGAATCCAAATATCAAGGCCCCGACACCAGCAGCCACATTCAAGACGATCCCGAAATACATGATTTCCTGCATGCTGAAATCAAAAATCTGTTCGGCATAAATCCCCCCAAAAGCGAATACCGTGATCAAGCCATCATTGTATACCAATCGAGCGATCAAAAACTTGAAGATCGTCTGATACTCCGTCCGGATCTCATGAAACGTGGCATTCAGGCGTTTAAAGGCCGACCTGACAGGGTGAGAGGTAACAGCATGACCGTTTGCTTTCGAGGGAGGAATCCACAGGAACATGGGCAAGGAAAAGAGGGCAAACCAGACTGCCACCAGAAGATTTACCGCCCGAATATTTTCCCCATTTTCCTGTGAGAACCCGAACCAAGGAACTTCCGGCTGAATCAGGCAAACCAGCGCCACGACCATACAAGCCAGCCCTCCAAAATAACCGAAGCCCCATCCATAACCCGAAATCATTCCAATCTTGGAAGGTGGAGCAACTTCGACCAGGTAGGCATTGTAAAACACGTAGCCCAATTCGTAACAGACATTGGCGAACACGAAGACGCCCAAAGCAAACCGTATCTCACCTTCAGTGGGAAAGAAAAGTAGGACGGTAGCAAAAATGGTCAACCAAGTGGATACGATCAAATACCTCTTACGATGCCCGCCTGCATCTGCCAACGCTCCCAAAACCGGTGAAAGAATTGCAATGATGATCGCCGAAACAGTGATCCCCAACGACCACAACTCCATTCCTCGAAGTTTATCTGATACGATACCCGAGGCAAAATAGGTACCGTAAACAAAGGTGACAACGAGGGTTGTGAATGCTGAATTGGCAAAATCGTACAAGGTCCACCCTAGAATGGCTTTCTTATTGGAATGAACCTGTTGCAACACCGGAGACAGCATGACCGAGAAGCCACTCCCGCATCAAGCACCGAGTAACACTTTGAGCTCTAAGATTTACTGACCTTGGCCCTTCTCGCGGCCGCAACACGCTTGACCACCTCGTCAGCCATGACTCCGACCAATATAACGGCGCCAATGACCGCGTATTCGATATGCGTGGGGATCCAATCCACCAGGGTAATCATGTTACGCAACACCTGCATCAAGGCCGCACCTATCACCACACCAATGATGGTGCCCTGCCCCCCCCGCAAGCTGCAGCCTCCCAGCACAGCGGCCGCAATGGCATACAATTCGTAGAAATTACCAAAATCAGCAGGCTGAGCAGAATTGGTATCCAGGATAAACAATACCCCCCCCACCCCTGCCAGGCCGGCACAAATGACATAAGCCAGGATAATCATGAGATCCGTATTGATCCCACTGTACCGCGCGGCCTGTTCATTGCGTCCCAAGGCAAGCAAATACCGCCCATAAATAGTTCGATTGAGAAAAATGGATGCAACAATGGTCACGAACAACAAAAGAAAAAATGGAACAGGCAGGCCAAATGTTTCCAAGGGCACTCCTGGAACAGCGATGCGCCCGGTGCCGATCCATCGCAAACCTTCGAACAACTTGCCAAATCCCTGTGTCTGGTCTCCGGTAAATCCCCGGGTGATTCCTCGATACATCAATAATCCACAGAGAGTCACCACAAAGGGCTGCAATCTGAGTTTGGTAACGAGCAAGCCATGCAGCAACCCAATCACCACGGAAGCAAGGATCACAATCAAAAGCCCGACAGGCAGAGGCAGGGACATCTTGATCAACAACCACGGTAAACCGCACCCTATCAGACATATCACTGATCCAATGGATAAATCAATCCCACTGGTAATGATGACAAAGGCCACTCCTATGCTGATAATCCCATAAAGGGAAGTCCTCAGAATCAGTCGTTCGATATTGAATGGAGTCGCAAAACTGGGGCTCATCATGGCAGTCAAAACACAGACGACTATGAAAATGCTGAGAATACCGTAGATCTTTTTCATGAAAATACCTGATGCAATCTTTCTAATGTGACGGGAGGGTCGCCCCGGTGGCCAGTTGCATGACCGATTCCTCGTTGAGTTCTTCTCGATTCAATTCTCCGGTCAAGCGACCTTCATGCATGACCAACGCCCGATCGGACATGCCGATAATTTCTTCCATTTCACTGGAAACAAACAAAATTGCCACGCCCTGTTCGGCGAGTTTTTCCATGAGTTTGTAGATATCCTGCTTGGCTCCGACGTCGATACCCCGGGTGGGTTCATCCAGGAAAAGGACCTTAGGATGCATCGCAAGCCATTTGCCCAGCACAACCTTTTGCTGGTTCCCTCCGGACAGATACTGCACTTCCTGCATTTCGGAGGGAGTCTTGACTTTCATATCGGCCACCATCTGACGGCTGATCTCCTTTTCTTTGGAACGATTCAAGAAGCCTTTCTTTTGATCACGCTCCAGGCTGGCAAGACTCATGTTTTCACGCACGGCCATTTCCAGAATTAATCCCTGTTGTTTCCGATCTTCCGGCACCAACGCCAAGCCATGATGAATGGCTTGCCGAGGGGATTGGATGGATGCTTGCTCATCACCGATAAAAATGGAACCACTTAATGCCGGTGTAATCCCGAAGACCGTTTGCAACATCTCGGTTCGCCCGGCTCCTACCAATCCAGCAACTCCCACGATCTCTCCGGCTTTGATTTCGAAATTCAATGCGTGTTTGGGATGTTGAGGTGTGACCAGGTTTTCAACCTTGAGCGCCACTCCGCCTGTATCCCTTGGTTCAAGAGCGTAATATTGTGAAACATCCCTCCCAACCATCATTTTCACCATCCGATCATGATTAATTTCGTCACGATCAATATCACCAGCGTTCTCACCATCACGAAGGACCGTCACCCGGTTGGCCAGTTCCCGCACTTCTCCCAGTCGATGAGAGATATAAACAATGGCCACCCCTTTGGCAGCAAGGTCCTTGATAACGACGAAGAGTTGCTCGGTTTCGTGTTGGCTGAGACTGGAGGTTGGCTCATCCATGATCAATACCCGAGCATTGATAGAAAGTGCCTTGGCGATTTCAACCATCTGCTGATGCCCGATGGTCAACTCACTGACGGTCTGGGCCGGGTTGACATTTAACCCGACTTTTCGAAGATACTCCCTGGAGGCCTCCCTCATGGCGGAAGTGTTGATCAATCCAAGCTTGAGCGGTTCTCTTCCGAGAAAAATATTGGAGGCAACGTCCAGATTATCCGCCAGATTCAACTCCTGATGAATGAGGGCAATTCCCTTCTCGAGGGCATCCTCCACTCCTTTGAATCGAATTGGCTGCCCATCCACCAACACCTCACCTGAATCATGCTCCTGCACCGGCGAGGATTTTCATCAGGGTGCTCTTGCCGGCACCATTTTCTCCAATGACAGCCAGCACCTCGCCAGCGTGCAAGTGCATACTGACCCCCTTGAGTGCTTTCACTCCAGGGAAACTTTTGGATACGGTGCGGACCTCCAGCACCTTTGGACTGTTTGAGTCCTTAAGGCTGGAAGGCTTGGAAGATTCCGATGGATCGGAGGATTGGCTCACCCTTCGCTCGATTCAGGTTCCATCGTCTTGGTTTTCAGATCATCCCAGAACTCCTGAACGTTGTCTTTGCGGATGGAGCGCGCAGGAATGTCGATGAATTTGGATTCGGGAATGACGGAAGTATCCCCTTTGTAAATGGCGTTCAGCACTTCGATGGATTTATATCCATACATGTATGGGTTCTGCACCACGGTGCCGTGAATGGTTCCATCGACGATACCTTGCAGAGAAATGTCATCTTCATCAAATGCAACCACCTTAACCTCATTCAGTTTTCCGGCTTGAGCCAAAGCTTCTACGATGGCGGGAGGGTTGTAAGCGAATAAGCCGACCATACAATTGATGTCAGGATGACGGGTCAGTGTGTCTTCAGCGTTGGCTTTGGCGCGGACAGGGTCGCCCTGATCCGTCAGGGTGCCCAGAATTTCGTAACCGTTTCCGCTGAGAGAAGCCTCGGGCGGATCAAAGCGCATGGCGTCCTCAGTGCGATCCAGCAACTCATCGATGACCCCTTGTCGGCGCCGGCGACCATTATCCTGTTCGATACGGCCGACGTAAATCATGACCTTACCACCGTTGGGCAGGGCCTCTTTGACCAGCTTACCGCACATGCGACCGGCGATATAGTTGTCCATCCCAATGTAAACTTTCCGATCCGAATCAGGAGCATCCGCATCATGTGTGATCAGAATGGATCGACTGGCTACCTGGTTCAGGATGTCGAGCTGATTGGCTGGATCAATCACACTCACGGCAATGCCATTGACGCCACGGGCCAAGTGATCTTCAAGGACACGTTTTTGCCCCACAGAACCGCCGGTGGGCATATCCACTTTATAATCCACATTCAGATCGGCAGCAGCTTTCTCAACGCCTTTCTGGGCGATCACCCAAAAAGAAGCCGGCATATTGGTCACGAAAGCGAAGAGCGGTTTCTTCTCACCTGCCCCATCGCCACCACCGCTTTGATCTGCTGGACCACAACCCGTTATACCCAAGCACAAAACCGCAAAAACGGCACTCAATACTGCAAATTTTTTCATGTTCTCGTCCTGATACTTAATTAAGTCGATCCCTAGATGAAAGAGACGCCAAAGATAAACGATCCAATCCAGACCGAACAGCCCATGGTTCTCCACACTAGGAATGACGCTTTGATGTCAAATAATCGGGCCCCCGTCAAGCCAAGGGAATTTCAGTGAAGCGTCAATCCGCCATTCACGTGGAGGTTCTGCCCCGTGACAAACTCCGAAGATTCGCTGGCCAGAAAGGTCACAGCACCCGACAAATCATCCGGCACACCCCAACGCCCGACAGGAATCGTCGGCAGATAAGCATCTTTCCATTCCTGGGGTTCCTTGTCATGGCGTTCAACCGGAATCCATCCCGGAGAAACCATATTCACCGTAATACCAAAAGGAGCCAGTTCTCTGGCCATGCTTCGAGACCAGCCATTTTGCCCCCCTTTGGCAGCGACATAGGCACTGAAATTGGGAACCCCCAGATGAAAGACTTCCGATCCGATGTTGATGATGCGGCCCCAGTGCTTCTTTTTCATTTCGGGCAAAATGGCTCGCGTGATCAGATACGGACTCTTGATGAAGAAATCCAACATCTTTTGATAAAAATCCCAGGAATACTCTTCGATTGGATGATGCGGTTGATCGCACGTCGCATTGATCACCGCGATGTCGACCGGCCCCAGCCCGCTCTTGATCCGGGCAACCATCTCATTGACCTGTCCTTCATCGGTCACATCCGCCTTGACGAGCATTCCCTCACAACCCGCTTCCTGGAACGTATTCAAAGCCGCTTGTGCTGTGGCTTCATCATTATAATAATTGATGGCGACTCGCGCCCCGGCCTGTCCCAGAGCCAGAGCCATGGAACGTCCCAACCCCTTCGTACTCCCGGTAACCAAGGCCACCTTGCCTGCCAATGAAAATCGTTGTTCGTGATTCATGATGTTCGCTTAGACTGAAATCCATCATGTCAGACACCCGATCGGGATGCAATCAAGAGAAGACCTCACCTGCTATTTGCGGCTGACGCCCGTTTCCCTGGCGGTTCGCATGACTGCTTCAGCAACGCAAGTGACGACATTTTTATCAAACGCACTGGGAATGATGTAGTCCGGCACCAAATGATCCTCATCAATGACTTCGGCAAGCGCCTTCGCTGCGGCCAATTTCATGGTCTCATTGATTTCACTGGCTCGACAATCGAGCACACCACGAAACAGTCCGGGAAAACAGAGTACGTTGTTGATCTGATTCGGGAAATCACTCCGTCCGGTGGCAACGATCGCCGCATGCCTGGCCGCGATATCGGGCATGATTTCCGGAGTGGGATTCGATAAGGCAAACACAATCGAATCTTTGTTCATGGTCCGGATGTCCTCCTCATCAAGAATCCCGGGACCGGAAAGACCGACAAAAACATCTGCGCCTCGAATCAGTTCTTTGAGAGATCCCTTTTCCTGATTCGGATTGGTCATTTCAGCATATGCACGCTTTGCGGCATTTAAATCCGTTCGCTCAAGCGTGAGAGCTCCTTTCCGGTCAAACCCAATGACATTGATCACCCCCAGGGATTGGATCATTTGTGTGCAGGCCGTTCCGGCAGCCCCCACGCCCGCTACAATCACCCTTAAGTCACCGGGCTTCTTATTGACAATCTTCAAGGCATTGATGAGAGCCGCAGTGAGCACCACAGCCGTTCCGTGCTGATCATCATGAAACACAGGGATATCGAGTTCAGCCTGTAGTCGTTTTTCAATCTCGAAGCAGTTGGGGGCAGCGATGTCTTCCAGGTTGATGCCGCCAAACACGGGAGCAATCCGTTTCACGGTTTCCACAATCTCATCCGGATCTTTGGTATTGAGACAAATCGGAAAGGCATCCACCCCGGCATACTCACTAAACAGCATGGCTTTGCCTTCCATCACTGGAAGCGAGGCTTCCGGCCCGATATCCCCCAGCCCCAACACCGCCGTGCCATCGGTCACAATGGCAACCGTATTGCTTTTAATGGTCAATTTGTGAACCTTTTCAGGTTGTTCATGAATCGCAGTACAAACCTTGGCAACACCCGGGGTATAGGCAATGGAAAGCTGTTCGCGGGTTTTAATCGGCACTTTACTTCGCACGTGAATTTTCCCGCCCAAGTGTAAGAGAAAAATCCGATCGGACCAGTGAAGGACTTTAACTCCATCAATCTTCTCCAGAGCCGAGACCAATTGCTGTTCGTCTGTTTCCTCAAGATTATTGATCGTAATGTCTCGGATCATCTGGTCACGACCCGGTTTGACAATGTCGATGGCCCCAATACTGCCACCCTGATCTGCAATTGACTGGATCAGTTTTGCCAAGACGCCCGCCTGGTTTTGAAGGCTAACGCGCAGGGTAACGGGATTTCCCGGAGAAGATGTCAAATCATGAACTTCAGTCATGAGAGATTTCTAAGCTAACAACCACAAGAAAACCATCTTTGTTTGGAATCTTTGTACTTGGCTGAGTGCCAACTCCCCGCTCGGAACATTCGGAGCAGCATTGTATACAAAAGAAAGCATATGACCCAGATCCCTGAAGCAAAGTGTCGATGACACGATCCATTCGTTTTTCAAGGATCAAACCTCACCCAATCCAGATCCATCAAGCCACCTTTTCCGGGATTGAGGAAGCGAATCACCACATCACTGCGTTTCTTAATGCTGGTGATGGAGCTCTTCAGTTCCACAAACTCATTGTAACCTCCCGTAGGTTTAACATCGAAGGCTGCCAGCATGGGACCCTGCACAGAACCTTCACGCACTTCCATGCGACACCCTGCTCCGCCGGAGGCAACACGCACGGTCAGGCCGGATACCTGTTCCAGTGCAATATTGGAAAAACGGGCTATCGCCCCGTGATCGATGGCACCCAGTTTGTTTCCGAGAATACGGAGTTTGTCATAGCCGTCGCAGGCTTCAGCTTCGATATGTCGTTGGCGTAGCCGTATCTCAGCAGATGCGCTCAACGGACTGACGGTTCCACTGCCAAAATCCGTGTAAGTGGCTTTCATGATTGCGAACCGCTCGTCATGTTTTCCATTTACCGGAATGCTTCCAGCCAATCCTCTTGATGTGGCTTGCTCCTGTTGAGAGACTTCCAAATTGAAGATCCAGCGAACCATCATCTCGATTTCCTGTTCCGCAAGCTGCGAGTGCGGCAACATGGGAACTTCCCCCCACACACCGGCCGAACCATTTCGAACGCGCTGGACGGAGGCCATCAGGGCTTCATCTTGATTGCGGTAACGATCGGCAATTTCAATCAGCGCCGGCCCCACAATCCTCTGGTTCACGGCGTGGCAATTGAAACAATCACTCCCCCGCATGGCGGCCAATCCTGCGGGGACCGTTTCACCTTGGTCGAGTTTTTGTTTAAAACTTGCTGAAACCTGCACCTTGGCATCCATGAATTCGTCATTGTGTATCGAATCCCCATCCTCGGCATCCACCACATGCACTTGGTAAGAAATCTTGGTATCAGGATCAAAAAAATCACCGTCCACAGGAGAAACAAAGCGAATACTCGGACGACTGTTCCCCACCAGAACGGGCACACTTGCCGAGGACATCGCCCCTTGGGCATCCCGCACCTGCAGTGTGGCGATATAGTTCCCCGGTTCCTTGATAGTGATCGATGCCTCCTGCCCCTCAGCAACCTGCTGGCCGCCTGGGTGCAGCAACCAGGTGTATGCCAACTCATCTCCATCAAAGTCCTGGGATCCTTCGGAAGAGAGTTGAACATTCAATGGTTCCTTGCCTGCATCCGGCGCAGCGCTGGCAACAGCGACTGGTGGAATGTTTCCACGATGATAGGAAATCTTCAGTAACTGGGAATCCATATTGGCACCCCAGGTCCGTCCGTAATCCAAAAGATAAAGACAACCGTCCGGCCCAAATTGAGCATCCACGGGACGCTGAATCAAAAAGCGTTCCTCATCACCTGCTTGACCGTCATTGCGCAACTCAACCGCTTGAGTGAAGGGTTCGATGCCCGTGAGATTGGATTCGGCGTCAAGTCGCGCCCAGTTCATGAAAGGTCGCTGCCAATCCCAGAACAAAAGGCAGTTGTCAAAATGCTCGGGGAAACCATCGGTCCCTTCGAATTCCGGACGGAAATGAAATACCGGTCCCGCGCAAGCGGTTCTCCCGCCGGAACCCAGCATCGGGAACTCAGGCGAATCCGCATAGGGCCAGTAAATAAAAGCCGGTTGAGCCGGAGGCAGGATGCGATTGCCCGTGTTGTTGGGGCTTTCATTGATCGGTCGCATGGGATCATATTTGGGACCGTTCGTGCCGGTGGCATAATCATGATCCGCATATGCAAAATTGTTTCCCACAAAATAAGGCCACCCGAAATTGCCTGCCATCCTGGCCTGATTGATTTCATCATAACCACGCGGACCACGTTCGGAATCACCCCCGGCATCCGGACCAACTTCTCCCCAATAAACCACCCCGGTTTGGTCATCCACGCTCATGCGCCAGGGGTTGCGACAACCCATGACAAAAATTTCAGGACGACCGCTACTTCCGTCTTTGGGAAACAAATTGCCTTCGGGAATGTCATACCCACCATCCGCCTTCGGACGAATGCGCAAAATCTTTCCACGCAGATCATGGGTGTTGGCGCTGGATTTCTGGGCGTCCCATGGGAACTTTTCGGGTCGTTCGTCAATCGGCGCGGAACCACCGGTCGGATCACCCGGAAACGTGTTGTCACCCGTGGAGATCAAGAGGCATCCATCGGGCGCGAACTCAACCGTTCCTGCATGATGGCAGCACTGAAGCCGTTGCACGGGAAATTCAAGCATGACCTTCTCAGATGCCATATCCAGCACATCATCCTTCATCTGAAAACGGCTTAATCGCTGCCCGGCATATTCAGGAGGTGAGTAAAAAAGATAAATCCACTGATTGTCAGGAAAGTCGGGATCCAACGCAAACCCCAGAAAACCGTTTTCCTGCTCGGTAAATACTTCCAAGTGACCGGCAATCACGGATTCACCGGATTCTGGACGCAGGATATGCAAGGTTCCTTCGATGTCGTTGACGAAAATGCGGCCGTCGGGAGCAATCTCGAGTTCCATCGGTTTCAGGATGGACTGGGCAAGCACTTCGACATGATAACGATAATCATCGGATACTGCCACACCCTGGAGTCGATCCGAAGCCGCCAAAAAACCAACACAACATAACAAGCAGAATAATCTCATGGGAATCAGGTGAAAACCTAATCATGAGCTCGCTACGTGAACAGGAAAAAAGGAAGCGTTAATACTTGGATCTAATCAAATCCAGCTTCGATTCGAGTTCGGCAGGAATATCATCTTGATAGAAATATGCATCGCGTGCCCCGCCGGTGCTCCAACTATGCAGGAAAAGCATTCGATCAAAATGAACCCACCTCACGGATCCGTCCATATACAAATGGTTCCCGCCCTCGGGCAATCCCTGACTGTTTTTGTGCGGAGGCATATTCTTGAAAGCCGTTTCGCGTCCACCTCCCCACTCCCCATCAATTTTCAGAACCGCATCCGCCGCCAAAGCCCAGCCTGGACGGGAAGTGGAGGCTTTGATCGGGCTGTGAGACCTGAATCTCCCTGCCGGATTGGTCCATTCCCTGATTCCGCCAAAATATTGATATCCAATTTCCCAGGCGGGAAACTCAGCTTCGAACTGAGGAAACGTTGGACGGTTGGGGCAGGTCCAGATTTTGGAAACACCGGTAGGTATGGTTCCCTGGTTGGTATGAATCACCAATCCCACACTGGCAGCTGCCGCTACCTCGGGAGGATTCAGCGCAACCTGCACCGATCCGAACCGGGCCTCAAGCATGGTGTCATTGTTGTCGTCCGCATAGATCAACATACCGATACCAAGTTGCCGAAGATTGTTCATGCACTTGGCGCGCTTCCCCTTTTCCTTTGCCTTTGAAAGAGCAGGCAAAAGCATCCCCGCAAGAATCGCAATGATGGCGATCACCACCAACAATTCGATCAGGGTGAATCCGGTCGACCTGCGCACTTTTCGAAACATGATACAAAAAAAAGAGCATGCCCGGCGACCTGTCAAACAGGACCGGGCATGCCGTCATCCATTAACGCAACCGGTAAAAACGAGCTCCGCGAGCGGTGTCCACATCCTCGGTGAAGGTCGTGGTTTCGCCATTGCTGGAAACGTTTTCAGCCACCACTTCCCAATCACTCAGATTGTCGGAAGCCTCCACGGTATAGGAGCCATTGGTCGTTGAAGCCCAGGTCAACACCAGTTGGATCGCCCCGTTATCACCACCCGCACGACTGACGGACAATGAGGTTTCGCCACCTCCGGGTGTTTCTTCACCGGGGCCTACGTATTCAAAACGCATCCCGAGGTAAACCGTGCGAGTGGCGGTTTCGTCCTGCACATCATCAATGAGAAAGTTGAGTGTCTCACCTTTGGCAACGGTTACTTCACCAATCGTCATTTCGTAATCATTGTATCCGGGCGTTCCAACAAAACGCCCGTCATTGGCATGCCAACGGGTAAATGCGTCTCCCTCCATCGCGAAATTCAACGGTGTCTGTGTGGTGAGGTTTTCATCAAAATCAACCGCCCCGGTATCGCCCAGATTGAGGAAAACATTGTAGACCCCGCCAGTGGCAAAAGTCACACTGGTGCGCAAGGTCGGAGCATCATCTCCACTCAACGGAAAGGATTCCAATATGGGACCGTAAGATCCCAATCCCTCACGGATGTTCCAGAGGCTGTCACTCGATGAGTTGGCATTGACGGTCAACCAATCTTCCTGATTGGGATAAGTTGCGATGTCCGCCGGCCAGGTGTAAAAGGAGTTTCCAAACAGGTCTGTGGTGGGCTCAAACACACCGGGACTGACATTGAACTCGGTGATGGCAATCTGAGGCTTGCGCACAAACCGCATGCCCATATAAACAGAACGCAATGCCGTTCCATCCTGCACATCGTCGATTCGAAAATCCACCTGTTCCCCGTCAGCGACATCGATTTGCCCAATGTGCATTTCATAATCATTGTATCCGGGCGTCCCCTTGAACTCGCCATCGTTGGCGTGCCATCTCACGAATTCCTCACCAGGCAAGGCCAAGTTTAGCGGAGTCGAATTCTGCTCATTCTCTGCAGGATCCACCGCACCGGTATCACCAAGGCTCATGAACACGTCGTAAGTCCCGCCTTGGGCAAACTTGATCGAGGTCTGAAGTGTTGGGGCATCTTCTCCGTTATTTGGAAAAGATTCAAGAATCGGACCATAAGAGCCCAACCCCTGACGAATGTTCCACAGATTGTCCGATCCGGAATTGGCGTTGACTGTCAGCCATTCTTCCTGTGAAAGAGTGGCATTCAGGGGACCGGTTTTGAACTGATTCCCACTGACATCCGTCACCCAATCAAAAGCGCCCGGACTGACCTGAATCTCGGAAATAGCGCCGCCAAGTTCGATCACTTTCAGAGTGATCCCCTGCCAGGTCGAAGTAACCCAATCATCGGCAAACCCGTTTTCGGTGTCATCAATGCGCACCTTGATCAAACCACCGTCTTCCACTTCCACTTCCCCCAGTGAGACCGTCTGCCACCACATGGTTCCCTGAGTGGTTCCATCGAATTGCGGATACCCGGGGGAGGTTCCACCCGTTGCTGGGGTGGCATTCAATTCTGAATATTCCACCAGATCGCCGTCACCGATGGCGGCCTGGATGGTTCCGTCGCCGGGATTTTCGCGTGAGTCAAGGAAGTTGAGAATCACTTCGTATTTTCCACCGATCGCGACATTGATGTCCATGAACAACTCGGGAGAATCCTCGAATCCGCTGGGAGCATGAGAAACCAGCATGGTGTTACCTGCCAATTCATAAATCAACCACTTGTTGTCTTCATCAAAGAAGATTTCCTGCAACTCTTCGTTGCCAAATGGCCTGGGATCGATCGCATCTTCGGGACCGACCACATGGGTATTGCCAAATCGATCCGGTTCTCCGCTGAAATCACCAGCGGAAAAGAAAAATGTAATGTTCTGCGCTTGTGCTCCGGTCCCGCCCACCAAGGCAAACAGCAACATCAGCAAACAGGATAAAGGACGAACTTGAGGGATGCGTAACGCTGAATTAGACCACACGACCGCACATTTTGAAACACTTAATGGAGATCTCATGGTGACTACCGATACTCGAGCACCAGGCCAAAGACAAGCTCAATTTCCACTCGTCAAGCAGGTCGGGAAACATCACAAAAACATAGAAATCCATAATCGGGTAAGCCCGTCCTACCCTGCTTCAGATCTCTGAACATTGGGGCCCTTTTCACACTGACATGGAACCGCAACAGTCATCCCCTGAAACGCACCCTCCTCACGATCGATCTCTTTCTCTCAGGAACGCTTTTGATGGGAAAGTTCGGGCAGGAAGTAAAATCCACCTTTCGGTTATCCAACAATTGAACCGGGCCCCAACAATTCAAAATTTCAAATCCGAAACTCCCTGCATGATCCGTTCCCGCAAATCATCGAAAAACGTGTAGAACACCGGAACCACAAGAAGTGTCAAAACAGTCGCTGTCGTCATCCCCCCGATCAAGGTCAGTCCAAAACTCTTGTAACTCAATCCCAACTCCGTCGGCTTGCTGAACGTCAATGGAATCATACCAATAATGGTGGTCAACGCCGTCATGAGAATGGGACGAAACCGTCGATCGGCAGCGGTCAGCAACGCCTGTGTGCGCTCCAAACCCTCCTGTCTGAGGCGATTGACATAGTCCACCAGCACGATGCCGTTGTTAACCACCACCCCTATCAACAAAATGGCCCCGACGAAACCCAGCACGTCCAGATCCTTGCCGGACAACCAATGACTCCACACCACGCCAACACCTGCCAGGGGAATGGTCAGAATGATCGAAAGAGGCAGCACAAAACTTTCGAACAGAAACCCCATCAACAGGTAAATGAACAACACGGAAATCATCGCAGCGAATTTCAGATTCTCAATGGTTTCATTGGTGGAAACATCATTCTGGCTCGCGCCAAAATTAACACCTTCAGGCAAATTATATCGCTTGGTCAATTCCATCAACCGTCCCCGCGCAGGCGCGGCTTGACTGGGTTCCAGATCGATTGTCAGGCTGCGATTGATGCGTTTGTTGCGACGTCGAATGCCATCCGAACTATCCAACATCCGAACATCGGTCACAGCGGAAAGCGGCACGGATCGACCATCGCGGGTGGGCACCTGGAAATTGGACAGCTCGGTCAGACGTTCCCGATCCGATTCTTCAAAACGGATCCTTACTGGAATTTCACGCCCCTCATAATGAAAACGCGGCAGCACACGCCCCCGCAAAGCATACCCCACGACACCGGCCACAAACTCGGGATTCACATTGGTCGCTTCCGCTCGGTCTCGATCCACCACCAATGCCAGCTCATTGGCGGCGCGCTCGCGACCGCTCCGAATCCCCACCACACCGGGAACCGCTTCAATGATGGGCTCAAGATCTTCCGCCACTTGATCCAGCACCGCCGCGTCATCTCCCTCCATGTGCACCACGAAAACTTCGCGTCCGGTCGCCTCTTCATTCTCACTTTCTCTTCCGGTTCGAAGTTTGACTCCCGGTTTTTTCGGCAAGGCATCCATGACAATTTTCGACATTTCTGTTGCGGTCAGTTCATGATCCGAATCAGGCTCCACCCATCCTTCCAGTGAACCGCCGCGATCAAAATGCATCAGGAAAACCCCACTCAAGCCCAGTTTTTCCTTTTGCTCGAGCATGACTTTTTCCGCAGCATCAAAGTATTCAACCGCATCTTCAAAAATGGCATCCCGCGGCATCTCCACACCGATGCGGAACGAAGTCCGATCTTCTTCCTGATTTGGAGCGAATTCAATTTGACGAAAAACGTAGCCGTATGAAACCGCCATCATGATGGCCAAAACAATCACCAGATCCATCCTGCGCCGCAGAAAGAAGCTTAAAAACACGTGATATATCTGGTGCCATTTCTCCATGGATTTCTTGTAGGCCAGATCCAGTGTGCAATCAAAAAAGCGATGAATGGAGACAATCCGGGAAGACGTGGCATGATTTGAACGGGGACGCAGGGTGAGAAAAACACTCAACGGGATGAAGACAACCGCTACAATCAGAGAAGCCGAAAGAGCCACGGAAATAGGGAGAGCCAGGCGCATCAGAAAGAACTGACCTTCACCTTCCACCAGTGATACAGGAAGAAAAACAATGATGGTGGTCAAGGTCGCCATGGTGATGGCGAGGGCAATCTCCGACGCCCCTTTGATACAGGCTTCGCGAGGCGATCGCCCATCCTGCATGTATCGATAAATGTTTTCGGCCACCACAACCGAATTGTCTACCAACAACCCCACACAGATCACCAAAGCCAGGATGGAAAGCATGTTCAAGGTTTCACCCGCAAAGTACATCACGATCAAGGCCATCAAAAGGCTCAGGGGAATGGACAAGGTCACAATCATGGTCAACCGGAATCGTCTCAGGAAAAAGAACAACACAAGCCCCGCCAGCGCACCCCCTATTTCACCGCCACCAATCAGACTGAAAATGGAGGACTGCACCATTTTTCCCTGATTGAAAAACAAATTCATTTCAACATCCGCAAACAGAGGATTATTCTTCATTTCCTCGACAACCAATTCCAGACGTTCCCCAAGTTCCACGGAATTGGCCTCTCCTTCTTTAAACATGACGAGAGCTGCGGCTCGCTTGGCATTCAACTTAACACTGAAGTTTTTCTCCGGCTCCTCATACCGAATGACGGCAATGTCCTTCAGTTTCAGTTTATCCGTGATAGGGCGATTCCGGAAATCCTCCACCGAATGATAGGTCGCCACGGAGCGCAGCAGGAATTTTTTTTCCGCCTCATAAACCAATCCGCCGGCCATGGTGAAATTATCCCGCCCAAGGTCCTGTGCCAGCTCATAGATATTCAGTCCGAAGGCATCGGCTTTTTGCTTGTCGATTTCGATGATCACCTCCTTTTCAAGCATCCCGTTCATCTGCACATTGGCAACGCCATCGATGCGGGAAAGGGGCAAGACAATCTTCTTCTCAACCAAGGTATAAATATCCGCCATCGTAGGATCCACCGCCACACCAAGGACGGCCACCGGAATTCCGGACGGATCATGCTTCTGAATAAAATACCGCTCCACATCCTCAGGGAAGCGAGCACGTGCACGTTCCATTCGATCTCGAACTTCCCGATAGGCCACGGCGATGTCGGTTCTAGATTTGAACCGCATGAAGACATTCGCCCCGTTTTGTCCGGACCACGAATTGATGCTGTCCAGATGCTTGACCGTGGAAAGTTCTTCTTCCATGGGTTTCGTGATCTTCTCCAAGGTTTCCTCCGCAGGGGCATTGGGAAAAGGCACGTAAACGCTTAAAAATTTGGATTCGAATCCACGGGGAAACAACTCCATCGGCAAACTCACCGCTGCAATGATCCCCACCACAATGATGGTCAACAACAACACCAGCACCGTAACGCGACGATCCAATGAAAACCGAGCCAACCGGTACGACAGGGATTCGGATTCATTGGGGGATTCGCTCATGGTTGGATGGAAGGTTGTTCCGGATCTATGGTATCGCTCTCGACATCAGGATGCATCCATCGGTCCAAAAGGAAATAAATGCTCGGCACCACAATCAAGGTCAGGACAGTGGATGAAATCAGTCCGGAGATAACGGCGATGGCCATGGGTGTGCGAATTTCCGCCCCGTCGCCCAGTCCGATCGCCATCGGCAGCAACCCCAACACGGTGGTCGCAGTGGTCATCAGGATGGGACGCAACCTGACAGAACAAGCGGTCAAAATGGCATCTTTGGGCCCCAAACCACGTGTCCGCAAAAGGTTCGTGTAATCGACCAGAACGATGGCGTTGTTGACCACAATTCCCACCAGCATGATCAAACCAAGAAAGACCACCACCGACAAACTTGTTCCGGTCACAGCCAATCCGACAGCCGATCCAACAAAAGCCAGAGGCACGGAGAACATGATGATAAACGGTTGCAAAAGTGATTCAAACTGGGAGGCCATGATGACGTAAACCAGGAACACACTCAATCCCATGGCCAGAAAAAGGCTGTTCTGGCTGTGCTGCCATTCTTCACTTTGCCCTGCGATGAAGTAATTCATATCAATCGGCCAGTCGATGGTTTGATCCAAGGTGGCTTTGATCGTCCCGACTGCCCGCCCCAGGGATGCATCGCCCAGATTAGCCTGAACCAAGGCCACGCGTTTGCCGTCAATTCGTCGAATTTCGCTGGGACCTTCCCCAATGCTGTAATCGGCTACTGCGCTGAGTGGAATTGGCTTGTCGCTTCCCGGGTTCACGGTCAGATTGCCGATGTCATCAATCTTTTGCCGGTCGGCTTCATCCAGCCGGGCAATGATCGGAATCCGCCGGTCTTTCATATTAAAACGGGTCGCCTCGTTCCCCTGCACCAGATCCCGTACCAAATCGGCCACCTGACCAATGTTCAACTCGTACCTGGAAAGCGCGGCACGGTCATAGGTGATCTGAATCTCAGGCGCACCGGGTCGCAGGGTCGTCTCGACATCAGCAAGTTCAACCAACCCCATCAATACTTCTTCCACCTCGTCGGCCATGTCCTTGAGTTGATCAAGATCGTCACTATGGATTTCAACGCTGATCGGTTTGCGTGTGCTGAACAAAACGGGACGCGTAACGCGATAAGTCAGATCCGGCACCCGATCGAGTTTGTTCCGCACTTGAGCCAGCACGCGTTCCTCGACCTGGGCTGGACCACCTTGCCCTTCAAGCAACAACTTAAAGCGGGCGGAATGTTCTCCCTCGTCGCTGCGTTTCATGTTGGTAATATCGTAACCAAAGGTTGTGAGGACGGTTTTAATGTCGCTCTGATCTGCCAGAAGAAAACTCTCGATATTGGAAAGGGTCTCAACCGTGACTTCCAACGGAGTCCCCACCGGCAGATTGAGTTCAACGGTGACCTCACCCTGATGGACTTCGGGCAGTAGTTCCGTATCCAATGAAAAACCAATCCAAACCGTCAACGCCACAGCCATGCCAACCAGCCCGAACACACCACTCGGCCTGTCGAGCGCACGTTCCAGCCAGCGAGGATACCTGTCTGTCAACCAGGTGAGGAGGTTTTGAGTGATCTCAACAGGCCATTTGACCAAAAGGCCGCCCATCTTTGCCGCCAAGGGAACCAGCCTTTTCACCACCAAACGGGTCATTCCGGAGAGAGTCATGCCAATGACTTTGCCGACGAACTCCAGAACACATGCAATGACGCATTTCAGGCAAACATAGGGAATCAGCAATTTCTTCCAACCTTGACGGACGTCGGAGAGATCAGCGAGCAAGCTTTCGACGGCCATCCATCGTTTCCATGTCAGGCGAGATATTTCCCGACGTTGGATATTGGGTCTGGCCCGACTGGCGAGCATGGGGATGAAATATACCGCCACCAATAAGGAAGCGATCAGCGAAATCACCACCGCCATCCCCAGATCACCAAACACCTGACCAGCGATGCCTTCCACAAACACCATGGGCAGGAATACGGCGATGGAAGTCAATGTACTCGCGGTCACTGCGCCTCGCACTTCCCTGGCCCCACGAATGGCGGCCGTTTTCAAATCATCTCCTTCCTGGATGCATCGATAAATGGATTCCAACACCACGATCGACGAATCAACCAACATACCGACCCCCAGCGCCAGTCCACCCAGGGACATGATGTTCAGCGAGACCTCGGACAGATTCAGCGGGGCGAAGGTGATTAAAATACTCATCGGAATACTGACCGCAACAATGACCGTGCTCTTGAAATCCCTCAAAAAAAGAAACAGGACGATGACCGCCAAAACCCCACCCACCACGGCAGTCTGCCGCACTTCATTGATGCTGTTTTCAATAAACACCGATCGATCGGCAACCACCTCCAATCGAGCGCCTTCGGTCTTGAACAGCTTGGCGGCCAACCGATCCCGGAACATGTTTCGAATCATCGGATTAAACCGTGCCATCATCTGCATTAAGGGAGGCATTTGAGACGGTCCCACAGTACCCACGGCCGATTTCACCGCCTGGGCCACGGACACGATATTGGCATCTGCTTCCTTGTAGATGTCTATCTGAACACTTTCACGCCCATCGGTGCGGGTTACGATTTCACGATCCCTGTGGGAACGGCTGACCGAACCAATGTCCCTGATACGCACCTCACCACTGGCATCTCGTCGGATGATGGTGTCTTCGATCTCCTTCTGGTTGGTGAATTCGTTGAGGGTTCGCACCATGAATTCCGAACGTCCCTCCTGAACCATGCCGCCAGCCACGTTGATATTCTCCTGCTTCAGACGTGCGACCACCTGTTGAATGGAGACCCCAGTCCTACGCAATGCCTGCTGATCCAGCATCACGTGGATTTCTTCTTCCAATCCCCCCCGAATCCTGACCGCAGCCACTCCAGTGATGGGTTCCAGCGCCCGCCGGATTTGAATCTCGGCCAAGCGACGCAGGCGCCGAAGCCCGATTTCCCCTTCAAACCGAATCCCCTCCCCCGAAAGGCTCAATTCCATGATCGGATCCAGCGAGGGATCGAAATGCAAAATCAAGGGTTTCTCCACTTCCTGCGGCAAAAAGACCTGATCCATTTTTTCCAGCGTGTCCTGCGCCGCCTGCGACATGTCCGTTCCCCAAACAAACTCCAACACCACATCACTGATCCCCGCCCGGCTGATGCTGCTGATACGGTTGAGACCGTTGACCACCCCAAGCGTCTCCTCGACCGGACGACTCACTTCGTTTTCGACTTCCTCCGGAGCGGCTCCTTCATACTCGGTACGAACAGTGAGCGTGGGGTAATTGAGTTCCGGCATGAGGGTGACCGGAAGTCGTTTGAAGGAAAAGTAACCAAAGACCACCGCCGCAATAAACACCATCAACACGGCAACCGGACGGTCGGTTGTGAAGTGGGCGAGCTTATGGGAAGAAGGCTGGGCCATAGGCCGTTTCAAATCATCCGTTATGCGCCTGATCTCCCGCAGGGGTGCTTTCCTCTGAAGGAGCGGATTCGCCGGGTTTCAAGTCCGGACTGGAAGGGTCCACCACTCTGACTTGACTGCCATCTTTAAGTCCTGTCTGCCCTGCGATGACCACCTGGTCACCTTCCTTGAGCACGGCTACAGGTTCCAGATTGTCCGCATCCTCCAAGCCCACCTCAAGCAAAACACGTTCAACCTTGTTTTCAGTGCCGATACGAAAGACAAAACGCTGTTCTCCGTCATAAACAATGGCCTTCTTGGGCAACAACAAGGCATCGGTTTTCGAGGAAGTAATGATATCGGCATCCACATACATCCCCGGCAACAAGGGACCGACATCCCGGAATCCGACGGTCACCTTGATCATGCCGGATTTGGATTCCACCACGGGGGCGATGCGCATCACGTAACCTTCAAATGTTTTGCCAGGGAAAGCCGTCGATTCGACGCGCACTTGTTGATCGAAATGGATACGACTCAATTCCTTTTCCGGAACATACAATCGAGCCACGATGGAATTGAAATCAATGATGTTAAACAGGTCCTGACCTACCTTGATTTGGTCGCCCACTTTGACCATGCGATGGGTAATGGTCCCGGAAATTGGCGCCCGGATTTCGGTATAACCCAACTCACGCTCCATGTCTTCCAAGTTCAACTCCAATTGCCGCAATCGAAATTTCGCCTCATCAAAGACCTGATCACTGACCAACTGCTGCTGATAAAGGGATTGCTGGCGAAGAAATTCCTCACGTGCTTCATCCACTTGGTTCTTGGCCTTGTTCACCTGAATGAGCTGGATGTCATTTTCAAGCTGGAGGAGCAAATCACCGGCATGAACCACATCGCCTTCTTCCACACGAAGTTCCTTGACCCTGTTCGCGGTTCGGGCAGGCACTTTGACCTCGCTCTCGGCTTCAAGTGCACTGGAAGATTCCAAAACTGTTTCAATAGCGCCGCGCTCCAACTTCACCACTTCAACAGGAATGGCCGTGTCCTTTTCTTCCTTTGCCCCGGCAACATCCTTGGAACCTTTACCCCACTTCCCACAAGCTGTCCCGACAAGCGACAGGCACACAATGATCAAACAGCACCCAACTCGATGAATAGAGAAACGCCAACGCGAAATTGCATGGATCGAGGCGTCACGTTTTTGTGAAACCGGATTGTCTGGATCATTCCCTGGTTGCATGAAGCTGTTACAATATATTTCCTACCCTACGGGGCTCAATGACGCTCACCGCTTCCACACTGAGGCACATCAGGGCCATAATCAAGCAAAGATAAAACGGGACACTCGAACACGATATACCGGTTGGCAGAGCCGTTTGTTTCGACTTTCTGATTATTGCCTGATAAGAAAAGATTAAAATCAGGCCGGCAAAGACCTGCCGCAGCGGGCACATGAATATCGATATCTCCACATCCAATTTCACAACAATGAGTTGCAATTAAAGATACCCCAAACATCCACAACCACTTCCTCAAAAAAGTAATCCGTCATCAACTTTTTGACCGGGAAAGGCACATCAAGCTTCAGATGAACTCGCCGCAACAATTTGACCGGCACCATCCAAGGAGCCAGCAGATTCATTTGGGGCAATGGCCTTCCGGATCCAACCGCCACCAACCACCAGGTCTTCCTGATAAAGCACACAAGCCTGCCCTGGCGTGATGGCTCGTTGCGCCACATGGAGATCCACACGAGCCGTGTAGTCATCCACAGGCGTAATGATCGCTTCCGTTCCGGGATGGTTGTAACGAATTTTTGCAGTTGCCTGGATGGGCTCTTCAAGTGTTTCAAAGGGAATCCAATTGCAACGATCGATCAAAAAGGAAGTTTTGTCCAAAGCTTCGGCTGGCCCGACCACCACCCGATTCTGAGCCGGGTCCAACTCAAGTACATAAAGCGGATCCGGTGAAGAAATGCCTAACCCCTTGCGTTGCCCAATGGTGTAAAACTCAATCCCGTCATGACGCCCCACGACATTCCCCTCGCGATCAACTATATCCCCCTGATGGGGCTGAACCATGTTCGTTTTGGTCAGGAATCCTTTATAATCATTGTCGGGCACGAAGCAGATTTCCATGCTCTCTTCCTTGTCGGCAGTCCGAAGAGAGCAGTCACGTGCCACGTTCCGGCTGTCGTCCTTGGTCAATTCTCCCAGAGGAAACAAAATGTGCCGCAACAAATCCTGCCGCAGGGAGAACAGGAAGTAGCTTTGATCCTTGCGAGGATCCAACCCACGCTTCAGCAACATCCGGGAACCATCTTCATTCGGATGCACCCTGGCATAGTGTCCGGTGGCAATGTATTCGGCCCCCAATTGCCTTGCCCGGCTCAACAAGGTGCCGAACTTGAGCTTCTCATTGCACATCACACAAGGATTGGGCGTGCGACCGGCTCTGTATTCATCCGCAAAATATTGAATCACTTGCTGCTGAAAGTCTTCCGACTCATCCACCAGGTAGTATGGAATGTTCAGCTTATTGGATACACTGCGGGCATCCATCACCGCCTGGGGTCCACAACATTTGTCCTCCGCCCGCGAAACACAGTCCTGCGGCCAAAGTTTCAAGGTAATGCCGATGACATCATAACCCTGTTCAATAAGTACGGCAGCTGCCGCCGAGGAATCTACTCCTCCGCTCATCCCGACCACTACACGTTTGCTTTCAGAATCACTCATGCCGCCTGGTTTATATACATTCATCTCCAGCTCTGGAATCGAATTCCCATTCAAGCATAAGGCTGTAAGAAGTCGATCGAGCTTGAATCACTGCCCTCTTTGGGCAAATCACCCCATTGAGAATCCTGATATTGGACTACAAACGCACAAATTGCCATAAAAGAATCTGCACCAAACCTCGCGGATCCGGCTTCTGCGGTGATGCCATTCAATAAAACCTACTTCCCGGCAGCCAACACCTGCTCCAACAATTGATTCAACTGCCTGACCATGGTCTTGGGGTCTTCCACCACACCGGCTGCCAGACGTGCGTTATCCAGCAACTGCTCAACCACCTTGGTCGCGAGCAATTCGTTGGTTCCCTTCATGGCGAACAATTGTGAAACGATGGGGTGCTGTGGATTCAATTCCATATCGAGTTTGACGGGCCCTGAATCCTGCCCCATGGATTTCATGAATCGACGCATCTGAGCCGTCATGGTCTTGTCGCTGTCGAGGACCACGGCAGGACTTCCCACCAAACGTGTGGAAACCCGAACTTCCTCCACCTTGTCGCCCAGTTTTTCCTTCGCCCACTTGGCCAATGCTCCGGCGTCTTCTTCTGAAAGAGCTTTCTCGTCCTTGGCGTCCTCGATCTTGAGATCCGCCTTCTCCGCTGACGTCAGAGTCTTTTCTTCAAACTGCCCCAGATGATCCATCACGATTTCATCAATCGGATCATACAGGAAAAGCACTTCGTAATTCTTGGATTTGAACACTTCCAGATAAGGACTGTCCTCAGCGGCATCGCGTCCGGATGCAAGGAGGTAGTAGATCTCCTTCTGATCTTCCGGCATGCGGCTGATGTAATCCTTCAGGGAAGTCTTTTTGCCCTTGTCCAAAACAGTGGACTCGTAGCGCAACAAATTGGCAAGGCTGTCGCGATGCGTGAAATCAGTGGCAACCCCTTCCTTCAGAAAACGATGGTAAAGGTCGTAAAGCTTGTAGAACGTCTCTTCATCCTTCTTGGAAAGCTCATCCAGATGCTTGAGGAACCGTGTGGTCAACACCTTGTTCAGTTTCTGCATCAAGGCGCTGTCCTGCATGGACTCACGCGAGATGTTCAACGGCAGATCCTCGCTGTCCACCACCCCTTTGAGGAATCGCAACCATTCAGGGAAAAGCTTCTCGGCCTTGGATTGGATGAGCACCTTGCGGCAGTAGAGATGCACCTCGTTCTCGCTGCGGGCAACACCGAGCGTCTCCATGTTCTTGGCGGGAATATATACCAGAGATTTGATGGCCAACGGTGCGTCAGCGGAAAAGTGCAACCGAGTCAACGGATCTTCGTGATCATGTCCGATATAGTGATAAAATTCGTTGTATTCCTCATCCTTGATCTCGCTCTTGCTGCGGGTCCAGATGGCGCTGACTTTGTTGACGACTTCGCCGTTGAGTTCGATAGGAAAGGGAACAAAGTTGGAATACTGCTTGATGATGGACTCCACCCGTGTAGACGTGGCGAACTCTTTATCATCCTCCTTGAGCTTGATGAAGATACGAGTACCACGAGGACAATCGGGGGCTTCGTCAATTTCGTAAGTGCCGACACCCTGGGAAACCCAGGTATGCCCTGACTGATCAGGAGCAAAGGACCGGGTGTGCACCTTCACCTCTTCCGCCACCATGAAAGCGGAATAAAATCCCACACCAAATTGCCCGATCAGGTTCGCATCCGGCTTTTCCTTGCCTTCGGAAACCTGTTTCAGGAAAGCCTTTGAACCGGAATGCGCGATGGTACCGAGGTTTTCGACCAGTTCATCACGGGTCATGCCGATACCGGTGTCGGTGATGGTGATGGTGTTGGCTTTATCGTCGGTGGCGATGCTGATCTTGAGTTCGGTATCGGGTTCGTGAATCTCCTTGCCGGAACTCTGATGGAAACGAAGTTTTTCACAGGCATCCGCCGCATTCGAAATAAGTTCCCGAATAAAGATTTCCTTATCGGTGTAAAGCGAATGAATGACAATATCCAACAGCTGTTGGATTTCCGCCTGAAATTCATGTTTTTCCGTTTTTTGACTCATGGGCAGTGAAGTAAAAGTAACTTTGGCCGTTCGTCAAGGGAGGAAACGCTGATTTTTTAGCGGATAATGATATTTTTTGCCTGTTCAGGATCGATTTTTTCAATCGCCACACGGCACTCCTGCCCTACGCCGGAGAAATCATTGTTCATGGTGTCAAACAGGTGCGGGATCGCTGGCTTGGCTGCCGGCCCCATGTTACCAATGGCCGTCGCGGCAGTCGCCCGCACACCAATCACCTCATCCTTCAACAATGGAATCAACGCATCCAGACTCCCGATCGCATCCACCCCCAGACGCCCGAGTCCATAGGCAGCATAGTTTCGTATATCTTCGGAAGGATCATCCAGCGCTTCCTCCAGGTATCGCATCTGTTCCTCCTCCGGCAGGGCAATTTCAGCAAGGGTCTTCACCGCCACCATGCGCCGATGCTCACCAGGCATGGAGTCCAGCATGGGCTTGAGCGCAGGCATGGCTTCTTGTGGGTCCATCTTGATATGGGCGCCCACCAGGATCGCTTTGGACTGAATGGACATGTCAGGATGGATAAACAAAGGGATCAATTCAGGACCAAGAGAAGAGGCCTTCTCCCCCATCTCACGCATCAGGTCCAAGGTTGGACGCAGCAGGCTACCGTTCGCGTCCTTGAGAATCTCCCGAAGGGCATCCAGCAAGGGACCGGCATCCGCAGCGTAATGTTGCATCACCAACAAGGCGGGTTGTTGCGTGTAAACCGAACCTTTTTCCAATATTTCCTTCATGGCGGAAATGATCG
>JAQCFT010000314.1 GCA_027619545.1 Verrucomicrobiota bacterium
ATCGAAGATAGGTTTCAAGGTCGGCAACATATTGTCCTCCATAGGTGATGCTGTCCCCCAGAACCAACACCCGGCTGGTCACGAGTGATTTCAATGAAAGATCATCGGACAACACCGAGCTTGTTTCGAGCAAACAAAACAAAGAGCAAGTGACCGCGCAAATCAGACCGGAAAAGGCGGGGAATATTTTATTCGAAAGCTTTTTGGTTTTCATAAAGTGAATCATTCTTCGTTTGGGTGAAATGTTCATGACTCTTTCAAAATCCGGAGTCATATCGTTCAACATGGGATTGGTCCATGAGTCGTTTTAGTTCAGCAACAATGGTTGGGTGTTGAGCACTGACATCCGTGTCTTCGCCGATGTCCAGCGACAGATCGTAGAGTTCGACCGGTGCATTCGGATTGAGAATGATATTGCGTTGAACCCCCTTCCACAGACCTTTGCGGATGGCTCGCTTGCCGCCTTGTTCATAAAATTCCCAGTAAAGGAAATCGTGCTTTTCCTGATGATCCGAACCACCGAGGAGGGTGGGCAGAAAACTGATGCCGTCCGTCACTGTGACCGACTTGCCCGCCACTTCGGCAAGCGTGGGCAAAACATCCTGAAAACCGGACAGCAAGTCCGTTTCAGTTCCGGACTGGATGCGACCCGGCCAACGGGCAATCATTGGCACACGAATGCCGCCTTCGTAGAGGTCACGCTTCTTTCCTTTCAGCGGACCATTGGAATCAAAGAACGGCATCTTGTGCCCGCCTTCCTGATGAGGTCCATTGTCACTGGAAAACAAGACCAGTGTGTTATCTGCAAGCCCGAGTTCATCCAGTTTGGCAAGCACACGGCCGACTTGGTTGTCGATGATTTCCATCATGCGGGCAAAACCTTTTTCCTGCTCCGGCCAGTCACGATCTTTGAATTGCCCGTAATCGGGGACTTCCATGCCATTGCGATTGGATCGTTCATCGTTGCCACCTTCATTGTTCGCATGGGGCATGTTCATGGCGAAGTAGAGAAAAAACGGTTCATCGCGGTGATCTACGATGAAACGAAGACCGGCCTGGGCGATGAGTTCTGGAGCGTAGTCGACTTTCTGGGATGCGACTCCCCGCCCCTCTCTTTCCTTGGGTTCGTCGTATTCAGGATAAACGATGTTGCGCAGTTTAACCTTCCTGCCGTTCTCAATCATCCATTCGGGATAGAAATTGTGGGCATGGTACATATTGATGTAGCCATAGAAATAATCAAACCCGTTACGTTGTGGATCATCCAAAGGCGGCGGATGTCCCACTCCCCATTTGCCAACGCAACCCGTGGCGTAACCGGCATCTTTGAGCACCTCAGCAATCGTCACATCCCGCGGACGCAACAAGGCTTTGTCATTGCCGCGGATGCGAGTATGCCCTGTGTGCATCCCCGTGAGCAAGACACACCGTGAAGGCGCGCAGACCGTGGAACCCGCATAGTGCTGGGTAAAGCGCATGCCCTCTTTGGCCATTCGATCAATGTGAGGGGTTTTAAGAGTGCTCTGACCGTAACAACTCAGGTCGCCAAAGCCCATGTCATCTGCTAGAATGTAAATGATGTTGGGAGACCTGGTTGCCCGGATTTGAGTGAGGGAACAAATCAGAAGCACTCCAATAAAGCCCAGCAGCAGGTAATCAAAATAAACCTTAAACAGTTTTTTCATAGGGACGGGCATATTCTGCGGGCATCGTTTTGAGAATTCAATGGGATACTTCGACTGACGGAATGTTGATTCAAAACAAAGCTTTAGAATCTGATTGAATGCAACGTCCTTGAGACAACAAGGAACCCATTTCTCAAAACTCCGGCTAAGGAGAGACTTTGTCCCGCCATGTTGTTTCAACAACTTGGTTTTCGCACGACTTTGTTGAGTGCCATCAACAACACTTCACTTTTGTATGGTTTCACCAGAAATTCATTCACTCCCATGTCTTTCAGTTCTTTGACCTTATCGTCCATAAAATCGGCATCCAATATACCGCTGCTCATAATGAAAGGCAGAGTGGGGTCTAGTTTGATGGTGGCGCGCTTCAAGGAAATTCCATCCATGAATGGCATCATTAAATCTGAAACCACGGCAGCAAATGGTTCTTTTGCGGATGCGATGAGGGCAATGGCTTCCGTTCCGTCTTTTGCCTGAGATGTCACATATCCGTTTGCCTGCAGGATCGCCGCTATCACCTTGAGGATTTCAATTTCATCATCCACAAGCAGAATATGTTCACCATTCCCCTGGAGAATTGTTTTTTCTTTCGAAACCGCATCTTGCGGTTCTGCGTCTTCCTGCGCTACGGGAATGTAGATATCGACACGCGTTCCTTTTCCTTTTTCAGAATTCACATGAATCATTCCCCGATTGCTTTTAACGATACCAAGAACGATCGAGAGGCCTAAACCCGTTCCCTTGCCTTCGCTTTTGGTCGTGTAAAATGGATCAAATATATGTTCAATCTGTTTCTTATCAATGCCCATACCCGTATCTTCGACAAACATACGGATGTAAGCTCCCGCGGAAGCGACCAAATTGAGGAACTGCATGGGCTTTTCAATCACAACATTTTCAGCCCCAATCGTGATTACGCCGCCGTTTGGCATGGCATCTCTGGCGTTGACAGCCAGGTTCATTGCGATTTGATGCAGCTGGTTGGGATCAAAAAACAAAGTGCTCATGTCATTCGCAATTTTTTGCCGGATCCGGATCGAACGCGGGAATGTTTCACTGATGAGTTTGACCACCTCCTTCAGCAAAGGTTGCATTTTCAAATGTTGCTTTTCACCCTCCGTTCCGCGGGCAAAAGTAAGGATTTGGCGAATGATGCCGGCACCACGTTGCACCGAATCTTCAACTGTGTTCAAAATATCCTCTTGTTGTTTGGGGGTGGGACCGGATTTCAATACATCCACCGCGAGCAAAAGAGGCGTCAAAATATTATTCAGATCATGAGCCACACCTCCAGCCATCAACCCCATGACTTCCATGCGCTGTGCCCGCTGGAATTGCTGCTCCAACTGTAATTTTTCGGTAACGTCTTCCTGCACCGCAATGTAATGAGTCAATGTATCTGTGTTATCAAATACAGGAGTAATAACTGTTTCGACATTTATCTCCCGGCCATTTTTACACTGATTGACAAGGGTCCCCTGCCACTTTTCTCCCGTCCGGAGCACGGTCCACATCTTGTCATAGAAAGCCTGATCATGTTTCCCCGATTTCAAGATACGGGGATTGTTGCCCAGAACCTCTTCTCTTGAATATCCTGTGACTTCCGAAAAAGCTGGATTCACATAAAGGATGTTGGCATTCGGATCTGTGATGACTATGAGATTTGCAGCTCCATCCAAGGCTTTACTCATCATCCTCATTTGAGATTCCGAGCGCAACCGCTCAGTCACATCACGCACGGCTCCGATTATGCAGCTCCGACCGCGATATGTAATGGGGGCGACACTTACCTCGGCATCATAAAGGCTGCCATCTTTGCGCTGATGTTTGGTAAAAATAACGGTGCGCACATTATCCCTGACAATTTGTCTCCACATGGCCTTGGTTTCTTCCCGGTGCGATGCAGCATGTGGATCGATGTCATACACAGAGAGAAAACTCATGGTATTACGGTCATACCCGAGCTTCCGACAAATCTCGGCGTTGTTTTCCATGAAATTACCTGTTTCAACTTCCACAATCGAAAGGCCGTCCGGTGCAGATTCCATCAACGCTTGGAAATTCTTGGCTTCTTGGGTCAATTCGGACTCGGTGTGCTTTTGAGAAGAAATGTCCTCCATGGTAGCCACGATTCCATCCTGACATCTCTTGGCGACAACACGCAACCAGCGCACCTCGCCATTGTGGTCAACCCGCTGTTCGAATTCTATATCCTTCCGGGAACTCATGACGCTGGCAAACCGGTCATAAAACCCGATATTCGACATGCATGAAATGTCGTTTCTCAAACTGGCACCGACCACTACGGAACGCTTACATCGTAAAAGGTTAACAGCATCTGGGTTATATAACTTCAGCTTAAAATCCACCAAGTTATCCTGTAGGTCAAAAACCGGCGTGAACATCGTAATGGCAACCGGAAAGGCATTGAATACGATGTCCAGGAGTTTCTGATGCTGATTTAGCATTTTTTCGGAGTCCTGATGAGAAGCCACCTCCCCGATCATTCTCGCAATCGTCTTAAGAAGAGGTGTTTCTTCATTTAAAAACGGATATTCCATGTCTCCTGAAACGGATACTTCGATAAATCCACCGCAGACACGATCTGAGCCGACTTCAATGGGAAAGGATAAGACATGAGCGTTCGAATCGAAGTGATCCGTTGTAAATTCACTACCATTGAAAATTAGGCGCGCACCCGTATTTTCCGGCCTGTGAAAGGCAGCAGGTAATCGCTCCACCAGATACTTCAAATGTGAGTCAGAAATGGTTCGGGCCGTATAAAAATGCTGGCTGATATCTATGATACATTCCAACTCCTTCATCCTCTCACATAAGAGGGAACGATCTTGAATGGCGCTTAACGCAAAAGCCAGGCTTTGCACCAACTCATTGGCTAATTCCAACATGTCAATGTCCTTGAAAGCAGGCTTGTCAAAACATATGCGGACCACATGGGTAAGCACGCCGTTGCGCACCAAGGGAACACAAAGAACCTGAAGTATCATCTGAGTCCCCTGACTTTCTTCCCATTTTTTCAATTCCCCGACAGCACAACCACACTCACGTAACTATATTGTACTGGTTACCAACGCCTTACAGACTATCAATTGATCAGAGTCCCATGCATTTTTGCTGTAACTCCTTTGTTGCAGGTCTTCTGCTGTCCCCCAGGCTTCAAAGATGGGTGCGAATTTACAATCCTCGTGTGCAGGCCCCACTCCTACGGACAGCACTCCCGATTGTGATGCGAGTACCCTGCAAAAACTGCTGAACAATTCCTTTGTGGAATTTGCGGAAAACATCAAATGCTGCACACTGGAGATGATGCGGATAATGCGTGAAGCAAGTGAAATGTTATGTTTTTGATGGCCATGGTCTGGGTTCATATGTTTACAAATCTAATGAAATTGACTGGATCGATTAAGTTTTCCACCGCCAGTACGCTCTGCAGGACCTGATTGTATTTCGCTACAGAAAACTGATCTCTAAAAGCAGAATTTCCTAATGAGAAATTGGAATTTAATCAACTTTCATTGGCAATAAATACCCGGCTGCCCAAGCAACTCACCCCATGGAAGGTTTTTGTCGTCTCTTTGTAAAAAAAATCATGAAACGTTGACTTGAATAATGAGGGGTTTGATAGGTTGGTGGTGGGGTCAATTTAAAACCAACTAACAATGACAAGGCCAAACAATGAAGTGTGCAAGGCGGACAGTGATCATATTCAAGTGATGCTGGTGGAATCAGATCTGACCTTTTCCAAAAAGGTAGACGCGTTATTTCACGGCGCAGCACTTCCTGACCATGTGGCTACCTTCAAGATTGATCACGCAATGAGCTTACGTGAGGCCGTGGATCAGTTGGTATCAAACTCCTATGACGTAATCTTGACCGACGTGAATCTACAGGATGCCAATGGTTTTTTGGTATTGGAGGAGTTGTTGGAATTTGGACACCAAGCGCCCATCATTGTTTTGAGCAACATCCGTAATTGGTCGATGATGTTCCAGTCAGCTCATGTTGGAGCAAGCGATTTTCTGCTCAAGCAGTCTTTGAACGAGGACATCCTGATGAGGTCCATCTTTTACGCCATAGAGCGAAAGAAAGTTGAATTAAGATTTCAACGATCCCAGCATTCGTGTGAGCAGCGAGCTGAAATTGTCCGTTTTCCAACGGTTTGAAATTGT
>JAQCFT010000315.1 GCA_027619545.1 Verrucomicrobiota bacterium
TCGCATTACCAGCAGCTTCCCTCATTGGTTCTGTCCGCCGTTTGCGACGTTTGGTGGAAAAGAAAGCGTTTTGCCGGTGGATCAACATGAATTAATCGGGCTGATTGCTCCGCGAGGTGTTTATGTCACCAGTGCTGACGAAGATCTCTGGGCGGATCCGAAAGGTGAATATGGCTCCATCCTCGCGGCGGCCTCCGTTTTTAGGTTGTTGGGCAAGTCGTCGATAACGGAACCTCAGATGCCCTCTTTAAACCATCCCCGAGTGGTCGGACAAACCGGGTATCATATTCGAACGGGTGAGCACAATCTGAAAGACGCGGACTGGAATTGGTTTCTGGACTTTGCCGACGGCCTGCTGAAGTGACCGCACACAGAAGGAGGTGCGATTGCGAAAGTTCATCAAAGCGACTTCGGTGAGCAACCGTCAATGACGCTTTTAGAAATTGATCAATGATTGCTTTTAGGGCAGGTTTTCATCTGATTTATGCGTTTGCAATTTTACCATGATTTTAAACCGGGAGTGGTCCTTTTTGCGATGCTCATCAGTTTTATGGGAAGCGTTGAGGGGGCTCAACTCGAGCTTGCCGGTTTGGGCGTGACGCCTCATGTTCAGTCTTCCAACATGCGTTACCGGCGTGATCCCGATCCCGAGCTGGGTGCACGGGTGGAACTTTTTTTGCGGAATCAAGATCAGGTGCCGCTGACCATGGCGCCTGAGTTCCCAGCGACCTTCGATGGTCAGAGTGCCGGGCATTGGCTCGCCTCCGGGGATTGGGCCTGGCACGACACCCCGTCGGCACGGAGCAACGAAACCCTTTCTTTGGCTCCGGGCGCGATGACGGTTTGGAGCTTTAACTCAAAAGTGTCCAAGTGGGGGGAGGGGAGTCACCATCAACTCGTGCTCGGCAATGATTCCTCGACTCCACTCGGATTTCACCTTGAAAAGCCCACTGTTTGGCTTTCGGCGGTGACGTTTCTGGGTGAGGGGGACTCGGTTCACCCTGTCCGGATTGTTATTCATATCGCCAATGAATCAGGGCACTCTGTCACACCGCAAGCTTGTCGCTTGTGGTTGCCCACCGGTCACTCCAACTATCGTGTGCTTTATCCCCAGGACTGGCTTCGAAACGTTCATCGTTTTCCAATAGGCACCGGCATTCAGTCTGGTGGGAAGGGGGGATTTGTGGTTGAGACCGGACCGTTGCCCTTGACTTACTGTGCTGTCGAGGTGGAAACCTCAACCCAGGAGGGAGTAGTGTCTTCCCTGTGGGCGCATCTCCGCATCAAACGCGAGATGTTTGACATGGGTGGTGGTTGGGTTGCGGATCGTGTCGGTGACAGCAACACACTACAGGCTGTGCCCTATTTGAAAACCCTGCGTCGGATGCACATCAACAGCGGTATGCATCAAGACGTCACAGGTTATTCCGACACTTCCCTGTTTGATCAGTATCCGCTGAAGTATATGAACCGACTGGAACCTTTCGAGCGATATGATACCGACCTCATGCTGCCGCGGATTCACGCTGTGGAATTTCAGGGCGAACCGCAGTATGGCGGGGGGCGTCCGGTTCCGCCTCAGGAGGTGCTGACCCGTTTTTTACCTTATGGTCCCACCCGGCTGCCCACATCAGTCACTCACAGTGAAGAACGCATCTGGAGGTATTACGCAGGTCTTTCCGACTATCCCCATTACGATGCCTATCGTGTGTGTGCTCCGGCACCCGATTCCTGGACGCGTTATGATCGTTGGGGTGGGGAACGGCTTCGTTGGGCGGCACCTCTCGAGACGATTGCAGACATGACCCGCAGCCTGCGCGAACTCAATCGACCGCGTCCCATCGCCTACTGGTCTCAGGGGGCGCACGATGGCTGGGGACAATACGGAGGCCGACAGCGTACTTCGCCTACGCCGGATGAACTGCGCGCACAGGCATATCATGCCCTTTCCCAAAGAATCACTTCACTTTATTGGTTTAATCTGAGTTTGAAGTCGTTGTTGAAGTTTCGCGATCTGATCGAACCGATCACGCGTGTGAACCGAGAGATCCGCTTGATGGAAGACCTGCTACTCGAGGGGGATGCTTTCGAATATCGTCGGGAGATCGAGGAAGGGCAACTCTCCTGGGACTTGGCCTCGGTGATGGGGCCCTCCGGCGGTCTTTTGTTTGCGCATGATTTGGCTTATGTTCCTGACCTTGATGAAAAGGTGTTCAAATTCCGGCCTCGTGATGGCCTCTTTGTTTTCAAACTCCCCGCCTACTTGAGTCAGCCCACACAAGTGTTCCGACTGGATGCCGACGGGCTGCATGATGTGACATTCACGGTGGAGGAAAATCGAATCATCCTGCGCGACCGGGTGAAGGTTGCCGGCATTTATGTTGTGTCACAGAACGATCATTTGCGGGCATCATTGGAGGCGCGTCATGCCAGCCTCATTGCTTTTGAACGAGGCTTTGGATTTGATCCAGCACACTCTGATTCCGACTTTGAAGCTCTCAAGCAAATACTCCCATGAAACGTAAACGCCGCCCATTTTAATGTTTTTACGAAGCGGTAGCCACGCTTTTCAAAGCGTGGCTACCGCTTGTTGACGGGCGTAGACGCCTTCGCCAGAAGGTGTAGCGTCCCGAACGTTTACTTACCTCAAAGGGCTCGATTCGGTGAGCGATCCTGGTCGTTTGTCATCGAAGTTTTGGGTCGCTTTGATGGTGTTGGTTTCCAGGGTGATGTCTTTTGCCTTGCTTCCGATACGGATTCCAGTGTGTTGCCTTCCGCTGCCTGTGTCTTCGATGCTGTTGTTTCGAATCACGGTTCCTCGGGTGGCTCCATCAACGAACAAGCCCCAACCCTCATTGTCGCGAACCGTGTTTTCCTCAAAAGTAATCCTGTGTGCTGCCATGGGTTCTGTTTCCGCACGCCAATAGACACCTCCACGTTGATTGCCCACAATGGTGTTTTGTCGGACCATATTTCCGCTGTCTTTGTGACCGATCGACATGCCGTAACCGCCATTTCCCTCAAGCCAGTTTCCTTCCGCAATCCCTCCTCTGACTCTCCAGCAAAAGAAGAAACCGTCCTCGTCGTTCTGGATGGCCCGACAATGGGACACAGTAGGGCGTTGGGAACCGCTGCCCGGATGCAATCCAAATCCGGCGCAATGTTGGACCACACATTGTGTGACGGTGACGTCGTTGGACTGCTGAAAACTGATGCCGTCACCCTGGTAGTTGATGACTTCACAATCGGTGATCACGCAATGATCGCCTCGGTAAAGGTAGATGCCTGCCGTGCGGCAACCGTCTACCTGGGTGGGGTTGTTTTGCCGGTTGCCGTCCACGATCAAGTGTTCCACCCGGGCATCCTGAATTTCATAACCGCTGATCACCGGGTAAATGGTGGCGGCAAAGCCGCCGTCGGCTACCATGATATCGGCATTCATGGAGCGGGTGAGTGTGAAATAGTTTTCTTTGCCATTGAGGATGGTGGCGCAGACTCCATGAAAATTGCGTTGTGTTCTGGAGGCGACATAAACACCTCTTCCAAGTTTGAAGCCATCTGTGTTTTCCACGGTGATAGCGGCTTCGCCATAGTCGCCGTCCGCAACCAGCGGGGATCTGTATTCCCTGGTCTTTTTCAAGATGGTTCGTCCGGGTGTTCCCCTGACAGTCACGCGGCTGCGCAGGTGAAGGGAATCATGCATTGTAAACTCGCCGGGCCCAATCCTCACCAGGCCTCCCCCCAGGTTGCCCACGTAGTCCACCGCTGCCTGCAGGACGCGGTTGTCGTTGCCGATCATGTCCGCATCCTGCAATCCCACGGTGACCTCAATGGCCGGCTGGGCATGCAGATCGTTTTCGGCATATTGACGCCCCGCCTGGTCTGCCGGTGATTGCCGGCTGAACAGGAGCACCAAGCCCAACATCAAATGGAATTGTATGGATTTCATAAGGAAAACACTATTTCCGATTTTTGTTAAGACGGCGAGTATAAATTCATGTTCACCATCGCATGCATTGAATGTCAATGGATGTCTTTTCTTGCCTTAATGCCAATCTCCATTTTAAGGCGATCATTCAATCCGTTGGTGGTATGTGATTAGCCATCCAGAGCACCGCCTGTTCCGATCAGGATGGTTTCCTTTCACACAGCAGTAATACATCCGCCACTGGCCGCAAAACCAGCTTCGCCAGGTAACATGTTCGGCTGCAACTCCCGATGCAGCTCTTTCCATGATTGGCCTCCATTATCAGTCAGTGCAACGACTCATCGACCTTCGATGGGATCCCCGGATGCGACCCCGTGCCGATCATCCCAGAAATCCAGGGCGTCGAAGAAAATGTCTTCGCGCAGATCGTTGTAGACATGTGACCCAATTTTTCCACCATCCAAAGTTCGAAAGAACACACCTGGCGACCCTGCGTTCATGACGATGGCCCTGTTGGCGTCAAACGCATGAACATCACGGAAATCCCGCTCTGTCGCATTGGCGACAGAGACATCGTTGAACGTTTTTCCTCCATTAACGTTTCGGAGAACCGTTCCGTTTGAACCGCTTTGTAAAGTCTGGCTTGCCGTCGATGCATGGCTACGCTTAACCTGACTGCTGTTAATGATCTCAAAAATGAGACGGTAATAGTAATCCAAAATCAAGAACACACCATGGCGACCCAAGATACCTGCTGCACCATTGTTCCTTACTTCAAAATCCATGAAGGACAACTCGACAATTTCAAAAAGCTGTGTGAGGCATTTGTCGAGCGCACCTCCACCGAAACAAAATGTTTATACTATGGTTTCAGTTTCGAAAAAGATCAGGCGCATTGCAGGGAAGGGTATGAAGACGCGGAGGGGGTTTTGGCCCATCTCAAGAATGTTGAAGCTTTACTCGGTGAGGCTTTGAAGATTTCCGATATCATTCGTCTCGAGATTCACGGCCCTGAAGGAGAAGTGGCTAAACTTCGCCAACCCCTTGCAGCATTAAAGCCTCAGTTCTTTGTCCTGGAATACGGTTTTCGGCGTTAGGCGGACCCCGGTGCCGGCATTGCAACGACGCACTCCGCTGTTATTCCATCGACTTAAGAAATTCATCCAGGGCTTCATCCTTCATCTCGACCAGGTGTTCACTGGATGGGAATGCGCCTTCGTTGACGTCCTGGACGTATTCCTTGAATGCGGCGATGCGCTCTTGCTGCAGTCTATCATGCTCGGCCTTGAAGTTACGGTAGGCTTTTGCATGTCGGGGCAGGCGTTCATCGTAATCACCGAGAATGTCATCCGAGAACAGGAACTGGGTATCGCAACCGGAGCCCGATCCGAGGGACATCAGGATCATCGGGGTCCTGGAAGACAGCCAGCTTGCGAGCCGGTGAGGCACGCATTCCAGTTCCGCCGCATAGGCACCCGCGCTCTCAAGCTCCTTCATTTGAGTGTATAGTTTCTTTGCCTCCTCTGCCGTTTTCCCTATCGCTCGATAGTTGGTCCAGGTGACATGCCGTGGAATCATTCCAAGATGGCCGACCACCGGGATTCTCTCACGCGCCATGCCTTCTATGATATGAGGGCTCGCCGAGCAGTAGACGGAGCTTGCGCCCATCTCAAGCGCTTTGAATGCGATGCGTATGGCTTCTTCCTGCGTGGCCATTCCGTGGGGCGTGGCACAGGACAGAAAACTATTGGGAGCGGCGGCGACCAGTCGAGGCAATCTTGCCTGTGCCTCTGGAGAGTCGAAACTGCAACTCATCAGATCAATTCCCGCCTCTTCGGCCGCAGCGGCTTCTTCCGGAGATTTGACATGAATATGGGTCAGGCAACGTTTGCCCTTGAGTTTTTGCAGTTCGTAGACCGTGTA
>JAQCFT010000316.1 GCA_027619545.1 Verrucomicrobiota bacterium
TCCAGAGTTCGTTCCAGCGATCCTTCCGGCGATGTGGTGGAAGTTGGCCCGGAGATCAGGTCCACTTGAATACCAGGCTTTTCCTTCAAGCCAAGTACGGTGGAGATCGTATTTTCCTGTGCGCCACCGACAATCAGGCGAGTGATGACATGAGTGACATACATTCGAACAACAAATCGATCACTTGAACTACTGGGATTTCAATTCCGACAACAGTTGGGTGACTTTTTCGTATTCTGCAGTACCGGCGGGTGCCAGTTTCAAATAAGCCTCAAAGCGGGCGATAGCCTCATTCTTCCTTCCCTGCTGGCGGGCGATCTCGGCCAGACCGTAGTGAATGGCAGGGTGCTCATCAGGATATGCAGCATCCAGTGCTTGATAATCCGCCAGTGATTCCTCCAGTTGTTTCAGCTGCAGATAACAGATTGCCCTGTTCTGCAAGGCGATGAAATTGGAAGGATTTTTTTCCAAAGCTTCGTTCAAGGTGGTGACAGCGTCCGCAAAATTGCCCGATCGCATAAGAGAAACGGACTTGGTCTGGCGCGCACTGACTGAATGGTTATTCAGTTTCAGATGTTTGTCACACATGGCAACAGCCTCGTCGTAGCGTTCGGTAAAGAAATAGACCTGAGCCAAGGTCTCGACAATGGACTCAGACCGGGGAAAGTTACCCATCGCTTTTTTCAATAATCCCTCTGCAATTTCGAACTCCTTTTTCCCCTCTTCATCATTTTTGATGGTGAAGTATCGATTTCCCTTTCCGTAGTGAGCCAATGCGGTCAGGCGTGTGACCTCGGCCTCCTGTGATTCGTCCAAAGGCAGGGACGTTTCTTCCAATGCATCCAGCACCTGCAACAGGATGTCCGGGTAAGCCAGATTCAGGAGGGCATTGGCCTCGGCAAACCGATAAGTCAGGTTGTCCGGATCCAGCTCAACCGAACGTTTGAATCGCAACGCAGCTTGCCGGAAATTTCCTCCCGTAAAAAACTGAGCGCCCAAATCATACTGATAACGAGGTTCATCAAGTTCTCCGTTGACGCTGACAAGACCATCGATGGATCTGAATTTGTTGATCCAATCCTCCCATTGCTGATCCGACACCAGACCGACAACTTTGTCCCCAGCCTGCAGCTTGGCATTGGACATCAAATTCAGTTCGGGTGTCATAATGTCCGGAGCGTAAACCGCCGCTTTTTCAAAGCTGGCTTTGGCTTCCTCAAGCCGTCCGTGCTGCTGCAAGGTGATCCCCCAATTATTCCGTTCCCGCCCTATCATCTGGCCCAAAGCCTTGCAATCAGGCACCTCCATGCGCACACCATCTATCAGATCGGCAAACGCTTGATCCAACCCGCTCCAGAAGGCCTCTGTGGCATCCAGTTTGCCAGCGGTCATGGCTGGAGGAAAAGGACTGGGACTGTCACTTTCATAGGCATTCAACTGCATGACAAGCCCCTTGCTTTCCGGGTAAACGTATTCGAAGTATGCACCAAAACTGGTTTGCAGATAATAGATTGGATAATCACGGTAGATCAGAGCCACTACATTCATCACAGACCCGATATTGATTTGCTCAGGAATTTTATCGGCAGCCACGACCTGTCCCCAATCTCTAAGAATGGTCTTGCGAATGTGGTTTCGATAAAACCCATTGGACAGCACTGAAGTATCCACCACGGTATAATTGCCGGCGTTACGCTCCGCGTCCAATGAAAGCCCCATTTTAACCAGAAGCGCTCTCATGCCGGTATCGGTGATGAGAAAAGATTTTTCCTTGGGAATCCCACTCAGCATTGCGTTGGCGAATCGAGGCAGCAGGTCGCTGTTCGTCAGACGGATGGATGGATAATTCTTGAAAACCAAACCAGCAGGAACGCCGACAGCCGTCAACAAAACGAGACCCTGGCCAAGCATTCCAGCAAGTTTCCCGCCGCCCTTTGAATGGTTTCGGCGCGACCGACTGCGCAATGCGGCATCATTGAACACCAGCAGTGCATATCCACTGTAATATCCCACAGCAAGAGCTCCCAGATAATAGAAGGACAGGAAAGGCACCCCAAAGCCTCGAACTCGCGGACTGAAAGGAGGATCAAAAGCCACCCATAGGCAGGCGGCCAGAAAAACCAAGTGAATGAGTCGGAACATGAAATTGGTCAGCATGGCTCCGGCGGCACTCGTGTCCCCGAAGGAAGAAGGCCACCTGACTCCAATAGCCATGACCGGAATGATCGAGATCAATGCAAGCACCATCACGACATTCTTCCTGAACCCGACGATGATGGCCTTCTGATTTCCGAGTTGGAGTTTCAAAAAATCCATCATACCGGCGGATTCCGGATGCTGCGAAGAGACCACCAAAGGAAGGAGAAAATAAAGCAACAATCCAAGCAATACCAAACCGGCAGACTTCAACAGAAATCGTCCGTTGAAAAAGCTCAATCCCTTGATCCAGATAACCGCCCCCAAAAACAGGGGAAAATAGCCGATCATTGCCCAGTTGTTGGTGATGGAAATCCCATAAACAAGGGCAAAACGGGTCATCCATTTCTCTTCTTCGCCAATACGATATTCCAACAAACATCGGATCAAGTAGGCAAACATCAGCAAATCAATCATCTGACCTGTTGCCGCAGTTGCATGCTCCCAGAAACTGAGTTGCAAACCACAAACCAAAACGGCGAACACCGGGGGCACCCAGGCCAGAGGAATGCTCAAGAGTGAAAAATCGCTCTGCTCACGAATCCGCTGATCTCTGGTTCGATCATGCGGCAACAGGGAAACCGACCTGGCCAGATTGAATAAGGTGAGCGCGGCCAGCACCACTGTCAGAGCGTTCATGGCAAACATTCTGGAGCCTTCGGCCAAAAAGGTGACGGGCAAGGTCAGCAGATAGAAGACGGGCCCGTTGACCTTGGGTGACCAATCCCAACCGGTCACTTTTCCAACTTCCGACAAACTGGCAAAGGTCGCCGAATGGCTCATCGTCAGGAAAAAAAGCACCAGCGAAACCGCTCCCAAAACACAAGGTAGCAACCGCTGTACATAACTCATGGGCGTTGATTCTGGCTCATCCATAACTGATAATGTGACTAGAAGAAACCAAGCGATCCGTCTTGGCAAGGCTATCTTGCTTGGAAAAGTAACTGTTTCTATTGTTCAAAACGGCATCCACTCTGTTACATTTACCCAACAGATACGCCATGAAGCCCATACAAATAAGACTCCACCAACTCGGATAAGCGGTCACTGTATCCCCCCTCCAGCAAATGAAAGGCGGGCACCTTCAACTCGGCAACCCTTCGGCCGATCCACTCAAAATCCTCGATCTCAAGCCGCTCCTGGGCTATGGGGTCGCCCACGTATGCATCAAACCCCGCCGACACTCCCAGCAAATCCGGTTTAAAACCCCGGATGTCCCGCAAGGCAGCCTCGATGTATTCACGATAACGTTGCGGAGGTGTTTCCGGGGGAACAGGATAATTCCGCACATTCGGAGGACGATGCTCCCGCCCGGTACCCGGATAGCATGGTGATTGGTGTATGGAAGCAAACATCACGTTCTCCTTGCCAAGCAGAACATCCTCCGTCCCATTGCCATGATGCACATCAAAATCCAGCACCGCCACTCGCTTCCCATGAACCTGCGCGGCCTCCAGCGTAGCCACAGCCATCGAACTGAAGTAACAGAAACCCATGGCCCTCTCCCGCATCGCATGGTGCCCCGGCGGACGCATCAGGCTAAAGGCTGACTCCCCTTTCAACGCCAATCTCATGGCATCCAACGCGGCACCGGATGCCCTTAAGGCGTGATGATAAATATCTGGATAACAAGGAGTATCCCCATCAAAATCGGAAGTGGCATCACGCACGTGTTCCACATGCCCCTTCGCATGTGCCCGCTGAAGCGCTTCCACCGTCGCTTCGTTTGGTTTCCTCCAATCCAAAGCAAGATGTTGCTGTTTCTTCAAGCGTTCCGCCGTGCTGGTCACCCGGAAGGGACGTTCGGGGTGTCCGGGCATGGAGTACAATGCACATCGTTCATCAAATAAAACGACCATGGAAGCTTTGCTCATATTGTTCCTTCTACATAAACCCTGCCAAGATTACGACGCGAAAAAGGAATCAAGCGTTCAAACCTCGTATCAAGGTCCAGCAAGAAGTCTCACCTTTCGAATTTTACTGCTGGATGTTGAGCAAATTTGTCGATTAACTGTCGCAAACAATGTTTTATCCGGACACAAAGACATTTATTGATCTGGCAGGGAAAGGGAACCTGATCCCGGTGACGCGAACCGTGCTGGCAGATTTCGACACACCGGTATCGGCCTACCAAAAGCTACGTGGACAAGGCGAATCCTTCCTTTTTGAATCGGTGGAAGGCGGGGAACACATCGGTCGATACTCCTTTGTGGGGTGCAACCCAAGATCCATCATCCGTCAAACGGGGGACAAGGTGGAAGTCATCGAAGGCGGCAGAACCATCCAGAGCTACAAAGTGGTCGGACCCCTGGCACCCCCCGGCGAAGGGGAAGTTCGAGACGGTTTGGAGGCAGTTCAAAAGACGCTTGCCCAATTCAATCCCGTGCAGACCGACGAATCCGATGTTCGTTTTTCAGGAGGAGCGGTTGGTTTTGTGGGATATGAGTTCATCCATGATGTCGAGCCCGTGGTCCCCCGCCCTCCCAAGGACGAACTCAACACTCCCACGATGTATTTCCTCATCGCGGATCAGTTGCTTGTCTTTGATAGGGTGTCGCAGACCATCACAGTGATCGTCAACGCCTACGTCAAACATCCGCAAAACGCCCTGTCGGAATACGAGGACGCCTGTCAGGAAATCGAACGCCTCCTTTCGCTGCTGGAGCAACCATGCCAATATGAACCGGCCGCTTTCCTGAAAGCGCCCGAACCGACTTCCTTCGAATCAAACATGGAGAAGGATCGTTTTCTGCAAAACGTGGAGAAAGCCAAGCAATACATCAATGCTGGGGACATCATCCAGGTCGTCGGTTCCCAGCGATTCTCCGCACCGATCCAGGCATCACCACTGGATGTATACCGCGCGGCCCGCTCGATCAACCCGTCACCCTATATGTTCCTGCTCGAACTGGAAGGATTCTCCCTGGTGGGCGCCTCACCGGAAATCCATGTTCGCTGCGAGGAACGCCGAGTGGAAATTCGTCCGATAGCCGGTACCCGCCCAAGAGGAGCCAACCGCAAGCAGGATCTCGAAAACGAACGGGACCTGCTGGCCGATCCCAAAGAACGAGCCGAACACGTCATGCTGGTCGATCTTGCCCGTAATGACATTGGCCGGGTATGCGACTTCAGTTCCGTAGAAGTCAAAGACCTCATGATCATCGAACGATACAGCCATGTCATGCACATCGTTTCGCAGGTTGAAGGTCATTTAACGGAAGGCAAAACACCCTATGACCTGATCCGTGCCACTTTCCCTGCCGGCACATTGAGCGGTGCCCCAAAGATCCGCGCCATGCAGATCATCTCCGAGATGGAACAAACCGCCCGCGGCCCCTACGGAGGGTGCGTTGGGTATTTTTCATTCAATGGCAACCTGGATTGCTGCATCACCATTCGCACCGCCCTGATCAAAGACCAAAAAGTTTATGTGCAGGCGGGTGGCGGCTGGGTGAGTGACTCCGTGCCGGAAAGCGAGTACCAGGAAACAGTCAATAAATCCAAGGCCATGCTCAAGGCGGTGGCGCTGGCGGAATCATTCAACAAGGCGCCATGACCCGAAGCTCCTCACAAAGCAAGTCCAGCGTTTTCCTGACATGTCTCATACTGGCAGG
>JAQCFT010000317.1 GCA_027619545.1 Verrucomicrobiota bacterium
GGTGCCGTGAACTTTTGTGAGCAGCATGCGCGTTCGCGGCCGCGCGGCAGCGCGGCCCTACCGAAGAAGGCTTGAATGAGTTCTGTGACTTGCTAGTGTTTGTTCATGCCCGTTGATTGCGATCTGAGAGGATTGTTCCATTACCGATGCGTTTCCCGATCGGTTGTCGGGTTGTTGTGTTTCGTTGTTTTTCTTGCAACGCCTGATGTGTTGGCTGATGGCGGGCCGGATTTTCAGCACGTCGTCCAACCTGTCCTGAATGAACACTGTGCCGAATGTCACGGCGGGGTGAAGAAGTCCTCGGGATTCAGTGTCCTTTCACGTCAAATGATGCTTACTCCAGGGGACTCGGGTGAACCGGGACTGGTCCCCGGTCATTCGGCCAATAGTGTTTTGTTTCAGCGCATTGTGTCCGGGGATTTGGATGAAAGAATGCCGCCTGAAGGACATGATCCCTTAACGGCTCAGCAAATCCAGGATCTGAAAGAATGGATTGATGCAGGCGCAGAATGGCCATCTCACTGGGCTTTTATATCCATTTCAAGAGCGCAGGTGCCCAAGGGGAAACATCCGGTGGATTATTTCATCGAACATCGACTGTCTGAGGAGGGAATAGACTTGTCGCCTTCAGCCGGTGGGGCGGTTTTGATGCGGCGACTTGGTTTGGATCTGATCGGGCTGCTTCCAGATGAGGCGCAGCTGAAGCGTGTCAGTGATTTGGTTTCAGACTCGCAGTATGAACAACATGTCGATGCGCTACTTGCCTCTCCTCATTTTGGAGAACGATGGGGACGTCACTGGTTGGATGAAGCGCGTTATGCGGATTCCTTGGGTTATGAAAAAGACAGCGTCAAGGAGGACGCCTGGCGTTACAGGGATTGGGTTGTCGGAGCACTCAACGCAGATATGCCTTTTGATCAGTTCAGTCGTTATCAGCTGGCGGGTGATTTGCTGGAAACGGATGATCCCGCAGTTCTGATCGCCACCAAACTGCATCTGCAGACCCAGTTCAATCTCGAAGGTGGAATCGATGCGGAGGAAGATCGTGTCAAACGGGTGATGGATCGTGTCAATATGGTGGGTTCTTCCTGGCTGGGACTGACGGTCGGTTGCGCTCAATGCCACGATCACCCATATGATGATTTCACTCAAAAGGACTATTATTCCCTGGTGGCCTATTTCAACAACATGGATTTTGACGCGTCCTTTCTTACTGAAGCGCCTGCAGGTGCGGACGCCATTCTGAAAGAACGTGCAACCCTACAGGATCAACTGCAGGACATGCTGCAGCGTCAGGTTCACGACAAGAACTTGAACAATCAAACGGTGGGGCAATTGGTGAAGTTGTTCCGGTTCGATGCTTCCAATGGCTTGACACGACACATGCGGGAACGCACCAAAGATCGCCGCGAAACGTTCGTGCTGCTGCGTGGAGATTTTCTGCGTCCGGACCTTCAACAGGGAGCTCTCAGTGCGTCGGTTCCGAGTGCGTTTCAAAGTGATCCATCCTTTCATCCGCAGGCAAACCGTCTGGATCTAGTGGACTGGATGTTTTCAAATTTAAACCCGCTGACGGCGCGTGTCATGGTGAACAAGGTTTGGATGCATCTGATGGGACGTCCCTTGGTGGATACCGTACAGGATTTTGGCAATCGAGGGAGCCGTCCGACACATCCCGAGCTGCTGGATTGGTTGTCTGATTGGTGGATGAAGGAAGGTGGCTGGAGCTTGAAACGCCTGATTCGATTCATTGTCACATCAGATACCTACCGTCAATCTTCCATCCACCGTCCCGAACTGAATGATATCGATCCCGACAACGGTCTGTTTGCCAGGCAAAACAGATTTCGTGTTGAGGCTGAAATTCTACGGGACATCTCCCTTCAGGTGTCAGGGTTGTTGAGCTTCGATGTCGGTGGGCCCTCTGTGTTTCCTCCGATCCCGGATGTGGTGTTAAGTCAAAGCTTTACTCCCTATCGCAAGAAATCCACAGGACGCGATCGATACCGTCGTGGTATTTATACCTTTTTCAGGCGTACAGCCATGGATCCGAATCTGACGGTGTTTGATTGCCCGGATGCCTCGGCTTCCACAGCTGTCCGGGACCGGTCCAACAACGCGCTCCAGGCAATGACCACCTTGAACAACGAAGTGTTCGTCGAAGCCGCTCAGGCTTTTTCGGTCCGTTTGCTGTCCGATACTGAAACGATCGGCGATCACTATCGCATTTCAAAAGCCTTTCTTGTTGCCTTACATCGGCAACCTGAACCGGAGGAATCGGAAGCGCTGGTGAAGTTGTTGGAGTCGGCAAGGTCCTGGTATGAAAAACGTGAGGATGAAGCAAAACAATTGGTTGGACCTCATCACGCCCGGAATGTTGCCATCCATGAACAAGCGGCATGGGTTCATGTAACGAGACTGATATTGAATCTGGACGCCTTCCTGACCAGAGAATGAGGAATCATGATGGATACGAAACGGATGCAAACAGAAACAAAGAAACCGGGCACAGAAGGCATGCTCCGAAGAGACTTTCTGCTGACTGGCGCCAGTGGTTTGGGCGGGCTGGCTTTTTCGAGCTTGATCTCTGAAACCGGTCTGATGGCGGCTGGCAAGCAGGCTGGTCAAGATCCGCTGAGCCCCAGGGCCACACATTTTCCAGCCAAAGCAAAGAACTGTATCTTCATTTTCAACGCGGGCGCTCCGTCACAACTGGATTTGTTTGATTACAAACCGAAGTTGAACCAGTTGGATGGTCAGCCACTGCCTCCGTCCCTGACCGAAGGGGTAAGGTTTGCATTTCTTCAAAAGGACACCGCCCGTCTCATGGGAACCACGCGCAAGTTTTCGCAACACGGTCAAAGCGGGATGTGGTTTTCCGATGCCGTGCCTCATATTGCGAGTTGTGCGGATGATATCTGCATGATCCGGTCGATGCACACCGATCAGTTCAATCATCATCCCGGACAGTTGCTGATGCAATGTGGTCAGGCATTGTTTGGATTGCCATCGATGGGCTCCTGGATTTCATACGGATTGGGAACAGAGAATCGTGATCTGCCCAGTTACGTGGTGTTGAGTTCCGGTAGAGGACCCAGTGGTGGTTCCACTCTATGGAGTAACGGGTTTCTTTCCTCGGTTCATGCCGGGGTTCTGTTCCGAAACCAGGGCGCGCCAATACTGAATCTCGAGCGACCGGCAGGCTTGCCTCAAGAGCTGGAACTTCAGGGCTTGGATGCGCTGGGTGCCTTGAACCGTTCCCATTTGAACAGGGTGCACGATCCGGAAATCGCCAGCCGCATCGCCAACTACGAGCTCGCATTTCGCATGCAGATGGCGGCGCCCGAATTAAGTGATTTGTCCGGGGAATCTTCATCCACCCTGGAAGCTTATGGAGTGAAGCGGGAGGAACCCGAGAAGAGATCAGGACGTGTGGGATCCGGAAAGCATTACGCTTCTTTCGGAGCCAACTGTTTGCTGGCTCGAAGACTGGTTGAACGGGGTGTGCGGTTTGTGAACATCATGTTTGCCTCATGGGATCATCACTCCAATCTGGATGCAGAACTCGGATACAACGCCGGATGTGTGGATCAACCCATCGGGGCCTTGATCAAGGATCTCAAGGAACGCGGTTTGCTGGATGAAACACTGGTCGTCTGGGCAGGGGAGTTCGGACGCACCCCGCTCGGTGAAAACCGTGTTGGACGCGCTGGGGTGACCGGAAGAGATCATCATCCTAATGCCTTCAGCATGTTCATGGCCGGGGGAGGGACGAAGCCTGGTTATGTTTATGGAGAGACCGATGAGCTTGGGTGGGCGCCGGTGATCCATCCCGTTCACATTAACGATTTCCAAGCCACGCTGCTGCACTGCTTCGGCATCGACCACAAACGACTCACCTACCGGCACCAGGGCATCGACAAACGATTGACCACCATAACCCGTGAATCATCGGTGATTACAGACCTGCTTGCGTGAGTCTGAGGTGTTTTTTTTTTGGTTTACAAAATCGGAGGGCAAATTCCGCTTTGCACCCACTTTTTTCCTTAGGGCAAACACACTCCCATACGTTGTTCAAGGACATGCTGCAACCGGTCGTATACCCCATGGCCTCCCGGGTTCCACCTTATTTGCTCAGGAATGTCTTTAGGCGGAAGTATGGGAACCGGGTGGAACCGATCCCTCCATTTTTTAAATTAGTCCCTTGGCCATACCCAGTCGCGGTCTTTCTCTGTATCCCCACCGTCGTCTTCGCCATCGAGGCCGACGGACCATAGCCGAAATGTTCCGTCTTCACTGCGTTCGTATTTCAGTTCGGACCGATCCATGATGTCGAGGGGGACTTGGGGGATGTATTCGGGAACCAGATCATGAAGGGTAGGCGGATAGGTTTTGTGTTGGAGGTAGTATCTTTCGAGAGCGCAGGCGGTGATGGTTTGATCTCGTATCTGTTGAATGCGGAGTGTCTTGGCATAAATCTTATGGATTGATGGAAGGACAAGATTGGCAATATTGTAGTGAGGGTTGAAACTGTGTTTGCGAATCAATACTTCCGGATTGATAGAATTCAATAGGTTAATACCATGTAGTGTGTTCGGGGCATTCAACTGGGGTGCTGTCACATCCAACCAATTCTGTAATATGTTCAAATACGCAGCTTGTGTTTGTCGGATCCACCCGGGCATCACTCGGCTGGCAAAGCGTGAGTTCATAGGCATAAATCCGTCAGCACCAAACCACATTCCTTTGCCTTGAATCCACTGGTCGAACATGAGGGAAGCCACGCCCCGTTCTCGTTTGATGGTCGTCAGGACTGATGGTAGAAAATCTTGCTGCACAAAGGCGTTTTGCAATTTGATCAGTACGTCTTCAGTCCATTGATGCTTGGGGAATCCATCCTCAATGTCATTCCTTGCTATGGCGGTCAGTGCTATCCGCACAAGGTGAGAAATCAATAAGGGATCATCATCAATCTTTTTTGCCATCCGTAACAATAGAAGAATGTCCTCGGCTGCTTGGTCTGGTTTGTTGGTTTCCAGATAATGCCAGGATCGGAAGTTAAGAAAATTGGCTATTTTCTTTATCACCGACAGAGTTTGGAAAGGATTGTCGAAGTTAGGTTGATCGCCTGTTGATGATAAACGAAAATGCGGGCGCCGACTCGCATTAGAAATATCTTTGAGCAAATCTTCGGCAATAGAGAGGGCAACATCCACGACTTCAAGGTCCGAGGCCTGTTCAGGAGCTTCCGGGTATTTGGGGAGTTCAGCCAGAGCGATTGGAGCAGAACTACCCCGTGTCTTTTGGTTCGCAATGGCCTCCTTATAAGCCGATGCCCAACTTTTCATCGATGGACGTGATCTTGAGTTTGGGTGTTTTTTTAAATGATGTTTCTGCGCTAAAATCTCAGGGCGGTTGAGCATTTGCAGCATCTCTACGGCTTTTGATCGAGCTAGGTTACGTTCTGCTGCTGTTTTTGCCTTGTCGTTTACTTGCTCTTGAGCCGCTGAGAAAATGGGATGACTTGCAAAATTGTCTTCATCCGAAACAGGTTGACTGGCCCAGTGAACCCACTGGATTTTTTCTCCTTTTTGTTCCAGTTGTGACTGTGTTTTATGCCAGAGGTAGGAACCGTAGATGTTTTCCACACCTAATACTGCCGCTAATGGCGTTAGGATGCTGAAGACTGGTAAGTAGACGAAACTTAATACCCAAAACACCCAGCGAGGTGATTCAGGGAGCGGGGAGTTTTGCTGGGAGGATGGACAAAGTTTACGAGCTCTCCGATTCCAAAAGTGGTAGGTGAATCC
>JAQCFT010000318.1 GCA_027619545.1 Verrucomicrobiota bacterium
CACTCGCGCCGATCTCCAAGCAGGACGTGAATTATTCAGCACCCTCTGCGGAACCTGCCATAAATTTCGTGGGGCAGGCGGAGAGTTGGGACCGGATTTGACCGGATCAGACAGAACCAACCTGGATTACCTCCTTGAGAACATTCTTTTTCCAAGCCGCACCGTTCCTGACGACTACCGCATGCTGCGAATCACCATGAACGACGGACGATCACTGGATGGTTTAAAAGGTCCTGAAACCCAATCAACTCTGGTCCTCAAAACCCCCACACAAACCATCGTCCTGGAAAAAGACGCCATCCAGGAAAGCACCACCTCCAACCTGTCCCTAATGCCAGAAGGCCTCCTGGAAGGCCTCGACGAACAACAAATGCGCGACCTTTTCGGCTATTTGATGCAATAATGACAGAACTTCGTGTCCCTTCGTGCCTTGAGGCAAACATCACGCCCCTACAATTCCCATCGGATTTTATCATCGCCAAATTCCCCGGCTTTCGTTTTGATCTTCGTCAACATCACTTATGATACGTCGCCCGATCAGTTCATTGACAAGGATCACACTGGGTATTCTGTCCGTTGTATGCCTGCTCACCTGTTATTCCTGGCTTTCACACCGCCAGCACATTGCCAATCCAAAAGACACCACCATCCCTAATTGGACACAATTGACCGAAGGGATCAAAAAATCAGTCACCTGGAACGAACGTACCGAGGAGTGTTGGCTGACAGATGATGCCAAGGCAACCGTCATCCGACTCTTTTCTGGTCTGGGCATCGCTGTTGTCGGAGCATGTGTACTGGGAATCGGCATGGGATGTCTCACCCCCATGGAGGCATTTTTTCACCCGCCACTTTCCTTTCTTGCAAAAATTCCGGCCACCGCCGTTCTGGCTGTTTTCATGGCGTTGGTCGGCCTGGGGATGGAGATGTATATCACCATGATTGTCTTCGGCATCCTGCCTTCGATGGCGATCAGCGTATACCAGGCGGTGAAGGAATTCCCGGAAGAACTTCAATACAAGGCCTACACGTTGGGAGCCTCCCACATGGAAGTCATATGGACCATCATTTTCCCGCAAGTGCTTCCTAAACTCATCGATGCCACCCGCCTGATGATCGGTCCGGCCATGGTGTATTTGATCGCTGCCGAAATGCTGTTTGGTGACGTCGGATTTGGCTACCGTATCCGCATCCAATCCAAACTGCTCAGCATGAACGTGGTTTACCCTTATCTTGCGCTCCTGGCAGGATTCGGGTTTTCAATGGATTATTTGTTGAAGATCTTTCAACGCAAGATTTCACCCTGGTTTGAAGCCCATCATTAAACGTCTCCATGACCGATCCACAAACACATCCACTCGCCTTGAATTGCCAGTCCATTTCCCATTGGTTTGGTTCCAAGAAGGTGCTTTATGACGTCAACCTTAGAATTGAAAGGGGTCAATTCGTCAGTTTGGTGGGCCCGAGCGGTTGTGGGAAATCCACCTTGCTGCGCGCCATCGTCGGCACACATCTACCGCGCAAAGGAAATATACTCGTGCATTCCAAGGAACCGGGATCCAAACCTTCACCTGTCACCGGCCCTGGCCGTGACCGTGGGATTGTCTATCAACATTACTCCCTTTTTCCATTTCTTACAGCACTTGAGAATGTCGCCATCGGTCTCAAACTGGATGAAACTAACATCCCCTTTCGAACGTTTCGCTGGTTCGCCTGGCGCAGGCTGCGAAAGCAGCACTTGAAACTGGCAGCTGAATATTTGGATCGCGTGAAGCTCGGAGACGCCATGCATCTCTACCCACATGAAATGTCCGGCGGCATGCGCCAACGCGTCGCCATAGCACAGGCCCTGGTTATGAAACCTGAAATCATCCTGCTCGACGAACCATTCGGTGCATTGGACGAAGCTACACGGGAAGAGTTGCAGCGGGCGTTGCTGCTGCTCTATGCGGAAAACCAGACCGCTTTGAAACTAGGCGAAGCCCCACCCTTTACGTTGATCATTGTCACCCATGAGTTGAATGAAGCCATCTATGTCGGAGACCGTTTGATCGGCCTCTCCCAATACTGGGATTGGGAGGGTGAAAACCACACGCAACCTCCCGGGGCTTCCATCGTATACGATGTGCCATCTCCCGTCTTCGATCCGGATGCCCTCCGCGATTTCGAGATCTTCGAAAAACAAAGGGATGCCGTCAGAAATGACGTATTCGATCCAAACTGCAAAAAACCACGCATTCCCGTGGAATCTTAACCCCGTTTATCCATGATCATGAGTCGCGAGGCACCCCCATTTCTTAAACAAGCAGGACGCATTCTCAATTCGGGACAGGCACGCACGCTGCTGCTGACCGGCAATATCCATGATTTGTTTTTCAAGAAGGACCAGGATCAGGAGGATTATGTCTCACTGCTTCCCTTCCTGCTGCATCACTGGGACGTCCCTGATTTCATCCTCATCATCCATGAACTGAATGGTCCCATTCGCTTGTTCCACTTACAACATTCTGCGCTCATGAAACGAGCGTGGATCGAATGGCGCACCGGTATGAGCGACGAGGAAATGGCCATCCAGCGCATGTTGAATAAAGGACAGCTTCAATCCGGTGGCGATTCAGTGGGCGATGCCTTCGACCATCACATGCACAAAGCCGTTGGCAACCCCACCCTGGCGCTGGAACTCATGCGCCAGATGTGCCTTTGCTCTCGATCCAAGCACAACGGCAAAGCCATTCTTCGGCAAAACCTCATCATCCTGATTGAAGGAGCCGACCTGTTGCTCCCCGAATCTCCCATGTCACAACTCAGCGATGTGGATCGACAACGGGTTGCGATTTGTCAGGATTGGTTCAGTGACCAGGGATTCCTGAGATCTGATGATTCGGTGATCATGCTCGCAGAATCCAGAAGCCTCATCCATCATCGCATTGCCAACCTGCCGTATCTGCTGGAATCAGAAATCCCTTCACCGGATGAGGAAACACGCAAACATTTCATTTCATGGTTCAACCGTCATCTCAACGACGGAGAAGAACTCAAATTATGGAGCACTCAAAGCCAATTGGCCACCCTTACGGCAGGTTTGTCTCTTCAGGCGTTGCTTCAATTACTAAAAGGAGCCGCTCATGCACGGGAAAAACTTCAGCCCGCCGAAGTCGTAGCCAAAGTGGAATCCTTCATCCAGAATCAACTAGGCGATTCCGTCGTCGAATTTAAAAAACCCGAACACCATCTCAATGACGTGGTCGGGTTTCGCAAGTTGAAAGCCTTTCTCACCCAAGAACTCATTCCACGATTCCGAATCCAGGGCAAAGCCGCTCTGCCGGGAGCGGCGGTGTGCGGCCCGATTGGAAGCGGCAAAACATTCATCTTCGAAGCGGTCGCCTCGGAACTGGACATGGTGGTGCTGGTGCTCAAAAATCTCAGAAGCCAATGGTTCGGACAAACGGATGTTATCTTCGAACGACTGCGACGCGTGCTCGAAGCACTTTCCAAGGTGTTGATCTTTGTCGATGAGGCGGACACACAGTTCGGCGCAATCGGAACCAATGCACATGAAACCGAACGACGCCTGACCGGAAAAATCCAGGCCATGATGTCGGACCCACGCTTGCGCGGCCGTGTGTTCTGGCTCTTGATCACCGCCCGGATTCATCAACTCTCACCCGACCTGCGACGTCCCGGACGTGTTGGTGACTTGATCATTCCCGTGCTGGATCCGGACAACGAGGACAGGGCAGCCTTTATTAATTGGATGCTCAAACCAATCATCGGTCAACGCCTGGCACAGGAATCGATCCATTCTTTGACCTTACAATTGGCAAATTATTCAGCCGCCGCTCTGGCATCGTTACGATCTGAACTCATTGCCACGAAGTTGCTCAAAAAAGCCGACTTCCTGAGTCTCGAGGAAATTCTCGAGGTGGTGAACGACCACCTTCCCGCGGCCATTGAATCCACCCGGCGCTACCAAACCCTTCAGGCACTCATTCATTGCAGCCGCCGCAGTCTGTTGCCGGATCCGAATGTCACCGATGATCAAAGAGCCATGTGGGAATCTGAGGTCAAACAAATGGAATCCAATGGCATGCATTAATCACCATGGAAGCCGATCATTCCAAAAAAAACAGACAAACCCAACACTCCAAAAGAAAGCGTCCCAGGCAACCGACGATCAAAAAGGATGTGACCATTTCCAAAGAATCACGCCCGCGCATCTGGATGGCCTGGTCGATGGGGGTCATGATCGCCATCTCGGTGATCGGGTGGTATGCCACCATGGACCGGATACCCGCCCAATTAAAACTGGTAACGGGAGAAGACGGTGGACTATATCATCAAGTCGGTGATTTGTTGGGCGATATCTGGAATAAACATACAGAATCGAATCTGGAGATTGTTTCAAGTACGGGCAGCGGAGAAAACCGCTCCGCTCTGATGCATCACGATGTCGATTTGGCCATCCTTCAGGGAGACGCTGTTTCGTTGGACGGATTCTCAATCATAGCACCGCTATACCCTGAATTGGTACATGTCATTGTCCGAAAGGAATCAGACATCCATCGTGTTCAAGACCTGAAGGGGCATCAAATCCTCATTGGCTCACCCCACTCGGGGATGAGATCCACTGCAAAGGAAATCCTCAGTTACCATGGGCTGACCGATGACACATTCCAGGCCCATGAAATGTATTTCACGGAACTGGATCAGCACCCGGAAATTGACGGTGCCATCGTCACGGCAGGCATGATGAATCCGGACCTCAAAAAGCTGCTGAACACTGGTGACTACCGGCTCATCCCCATTGAATACGCCGAGGCCATCGCCATGCAAAACTCCTTTTTCATCCAGATGAAAATTCCCAAAGCGCTCTACGGATTTGGGACGGTTCCCACCGATGTGGATTGTATCACCGTGGCGACCACGTCCTTGTTGGTGGGACGAGAAGATATCGGCTCCGCCGTGGTGGATGAGTTGCTCAATTGCGTTTTTCAGCAATCACTGTGGATGCATCTTCCCACGCTGCACAGCACCGACGACATTCTGCGGGACTGGAGCAAACTTCGATACCACCCGAGAGCCCACCAATTTTTCAATCCATCCGACCGGGTCGGACACATGGCCAACATCATGGAATCCCTGGCCGCCTTCAAGGAGCTGGCTGTGGCGTTGGTGGCGGGGCTTTACCTGCTATGGGACCGATGGAAACGCATACAGGAAAAAGACGTCGAAAGACGTATGCTGCTAGAAAAAGACAAACTGGACGTTCTTCTCACCAAAACGCTGAATATCGAACGTTCCCAAATGGAATCCAACAGCATTCCTGAACTTCGTGGCATGTTGGATAAAGTCACGCGCATCAAACTCCAGGCGCTGGACGAACTCACCCACGAAGCCCTTCGGGGAGATCGCATTTTTCTGATCTTCCTGACCCAATGCGCCAATCTGATTACCAAAATCCAGGCCAAGATCACCCAGCTCAATATCGAAGAAGCCGGCTTCGATCATCATGCAGTTCCCCCTGCCTCATTCAAAAAACGTAAACCACGGCGCACCAACACCAACACCTCCAAGAATGGGATATCAACACCTACCAGTAAAAAAGGTACTGTGGAAGAATGTTGATATTAAGAGTAAAAGTAGGGTTAGCGCAGTGTGAAGGCAGGTAGAACGTGATGTCCCGGGCGCGTCGCCTTGTGGCATACCTGTTTATAACGTTTGCCAAAAGTAATTTCAGAAAAAACTCTGCGTCACTGCGTCCCTAGCGCAGCGGGCGTG
>JAQCFT010000319.1 GCA_027619545.1 Verrucomicrobiota bacterium
GGATTGAGTCTCGGTCGCGTGATTGATATCAACAAGCAGCGTGGATGCATGACAAACTCCAGGCCATGGAAAAAGGTAGGCCAGGAGCGCGATCAGGCAGGGGAACCAAGGTTTCCAGTTGCCTGGATTCAATCTGTTTGAGGCTTTATTCACGCTTTTTGACAGCTGTTTTCATGCCTGTTTGTAGGCAATCGCAGAACTGGCAGGTCCGGCGAGATGTAAGACCTCAAAACGACGGAAACCGGCTTCCTGACACCAACCTCGAAAATCAGCTCCGGTGTAGTCAAACCCGCCACCCGTCTCTATCAGCATGTTGAGAGACATGAGCAGACCGAACACATTTTCGCGGCGTGCATCGTCGATCAAGGGCTCGATGGCGATGGGTAAAGTTTTTGCGTTCCAAAAGGCAAATGCCGACTGCATGATGGGTTCGTGAGTTGCTTCCGTATTTGGCATGGCGGCACATTAATTTACTGCTTTGCCTAAATCAAACCCGGATGCAAAAGCGTCCAAGGATGGAGCTGCCCCCCCAGGGGCGGAGGGAGTGTCAGGGTTTCCATTGGCTGCCGTTGCGGAAGATGGTTGTTTTGGTGATGCTTTTCGGCGGGTCAAAGGTCAGGGGGCTTCTTCCTGCCGCCCACGTGCAGCCTCGCTGGATGAGGTTGGCGGCGTGATGGATTGAGTCGGAGGAGTGGCCCAGGAGGGTTTGAAAGACACGCCCGTCTCCTACTTCATACGCCCAGGCCATGGGTTCGTCCTTGCCCGTTACTTTGGAGTGGGCGGTCGCCAATGGGTGGATGGGAGCATCGCCTGCTTGCCGAAAGTAGAGTTCGTCGATCGTTTCAAATTTGTAAAAATTGTTCGTGATGGGGTGTTTGGAGGAGGTGATTTCCACAGTGAATTCACCATAAGGATCGTGCCCACTGTCGGCTTTGTGGTCCCAGACGCGACGCACAAGTTCACGGTATCCAGGCCAGTCCGAGGACTCAGCGCTGGGAAGGGAGTGGTGAAAGGCTCCGTTGCCGAAATGAATGACCGCAAAGCCACCACCTTTGCGAACGTAGTCATCCAGTCGCTTTCTTGCCTTTTCGTTCCAGCCCGGGCTTTCCCAGTTGCAGTAGTTCATGACCAGCACGTCGTAGTCGGATGGATCGTTCTCCGTGAGCCATTGTTCCGGGCTTTCGGTCACGTGTGCAATGTTGCGGGGGTCGAGTTCGATGGCGTGTATCAGTGCGGCAGTGGTTTCTTTCCATGGATGTGCCGGGTGGTTGTCGCCGGTCAGGATCATGACCTTGAATCGATCTTCAAGCTTGCTTTCGATGCCTTCTTGGGGGGGCTCGTTTCCAGCGGTCCAGGTCACCGCGTTCAGCAGCATTTTGCGGAAATCGGATATCCACCAACTGTCATGGAAATGCCCTCCTGTGAAACCGAACCCTCGAGAGCCGTTGTCCCTTTCGATCGCCCAGGCGACGGTGTCTGCTGGATCGTCTCCGGGTGGCTCTACTTTCAGGATCGATTGGAGCCTGGGGTCCGCCTCACGGAATTTGACGTTGTAGTAATACTCATCTTTCAGTTTGAAAGGAGCGACGCCATTGAGCACGGGGTGCCCGGGGGAGGCAAGTTGCACAGTGTCTTCCCAGGTTTGAATCTTTGAAAACCATTTGTTTGCTCCCGGACCGGTTTCGTAATCGAAGTATCCACCCACCCATTCGGTGATCTCGTCATGGTGTCTGGCCGGGTGGAATGTGGACCAGTGCAGGAGCATGAGTCCGCAACCCCGATCCATCTGCTTTTTCAACACCTGAAACCGGTCCTCTCGGTAGAATGGGTGCATGGTTTCATCATGATCACTGCCGTCCGATACCAGTAGAATCAGGTCGGCAAGTTCCAGAATGGCAGGGTTGGTGGGCCAGCCTTGGTAGTGGGCGGAAATGTTCATGACCGGGGCGTTTGGGGATGTTTCCAGGCAGTGCTTGATCAGCGTCACTGCCTTTTCGTATTCATGGGCATCCTTGGGGTGGCCCGTGATTGGACCGGCGATCAGGACCACTTGCCTGGGGTATTCTTTGGCGTTTGTAAGCTGTGCGTTAACGGATGGAAAGCTGAGCATCAGGGTGAGAAAAAACCATTTCAGGTAAACGGCCTGTGAACGGAGCAGTCGGGAGCCATGGTGACAAAGTGAATGCATGGATAAATTTTTGGCGAAAAGTGTGGCGAATTGCCAGATGTTTGTTATTGCTTGTGCGTTCCGCCGATCCTGGTTCGTTGTTTCTGTGATCTTGACAGCGGGGCACAGGTTGTCGTTTGCTTCGGTTTCCTGTTCTTGTTGTATCCTTTTCCTGACGTATCTGTTGAGCCTGTAGGGAATGCTGTTTCGATGGCATTGCCGCGGTTTTTGTATGCCCCTTTGGGGAGAGTTTAACTTTTGATTTTTAAAGCGCTATGGCAGCAACCAAACATAATTACGACGAAAGCAAGATCAAGACGCTGTCTTCTCTGGAGCACATCCGGTTGCGCACCGGCATGTATATCGGCCGCATCGGTGACGGCAGTCATTACGATGACGGCGCCTACATTTTGCTCAAAGAGGTCATCGACAATGCCATCGACGAATATATCATGGGTTTCGGCAAGGAAGTCCACATTGACATTCAGGACAAGAAGGTCAGTGTCCGCGACTTTGGGCGTGGGATTCCGTTGGGCAAGATCGTTGACTGCGTCTCCACCATCAACACAGGAGCCAAATACAACGACGAAGTCTTCCAGTTCAGCGTTGGCTTGAATGGTGTGGGAACCAAAGCTGTCAATGCCCTTTCGCAATCCTTTCTCGTCAAATCACATCGAGATGGCAAATATGCCGAAGCTTCCTTTTCCAGAGGGGGTCTAATTGACCAGAAAAAAGGGCAATGCAAGGATGAACCGAACGGCACGTTTGTTGAATTCGTTCCGGATGCGACAATTTTCAAAAAACTCCAGCTTCGTCCCGAACTGATCGAACGGCGTCTCAAGCATTACAGTTACCTGAACTCAGGTCTGAAGCTGATCTGCAACGGTGAAACATTTTATTCGCGGCACGGGCTGTTGGATCTGATCAGGGAAGATGTGGATGACGAAGCCATTTATCCTCCACTTTATTATAGTTCCAAAACCCTTGAGTTTTGCTTTACCCACAGTACCGGTCGTTCCGGGGAGACTTTCTTTTCCTTTGTCAACGGTCAGTACACCTCCGACGGTGGCACCCACTTGAGCGCCTTTCGTGAAGGATTGTTGAAGGCGGTCAATGAATACGCCAAAGGCAAGTATGACGGGGATGATGTGCGAGAGTGCATGGTGGGCGCGGTGGCGATCCGGCTGCAGGATCCGATGTTCGAATCCCAGACCAAGAACAAGTTGGGAAACACCGAAATCAGGTCCGAATTGGTGGCACAAGTGCGTGAGCAGGTGCTGCACCTTTTGCACAAAGAAAAGGACACGGCCGACAAGTTGATGGCCAAGGTGGAGGACACCCGCAAGTTGCGCAAGGAGTTGATGGCAGTCAAAAAACTGGCCCGTGAACGCGCCAAAGCGGTGAGCCTTCGCATTCCCCAGCTCAAGGATTGCAAGAAACATCTCAACAAGAAAAAGGAAAAAGGCTACGACACCATGCTGTTCATCACCGAGGGTGTCTCCGCTGCCGGTTCGATCGTGAGCTGTCGAGATGTCAATGCGCAGGCGATCTTTACCCTGAAAGGTAAGCCGCTCAATGTCTGGGATCTCAAACGCGACGTCGTTTACAAGAACGATGAGATGTACAACCTGATGTGTTGTCTGGGGATTGAGAATTCGTTGGATGAATTGCGTTACGACAAAGTGATTCTGGCCACGGATGCGGATGTGGACGGATTGCACATCCGCAACCTGATGATCACTTACTTCTTCAAGTTCTTCGAGCAACTCATTTACGAAGGCCATTTGTATGTCTTGGAAACGCCCTTGTTCCGGGTTCGAAACAAGAAGAAGACCATTTATTGCTATTCGGAATCCGAGCGGGACAAAGCGGTGAAGGAACTGTCGCGAGGCGTGGAGATCACCCGATTCAAAGGTCTAGGGGAAATTTCTCCGCATGAGTTCAAACACTTCATCGGCGATGACATGCGATTGAACCAGGTGGAGTATGCCTCACACAGCGATGCCAGTCACATTCTTTCCTTTTATATGGGGCGCAACACGCCGCAACGTCGGGATTACATCATGGATAACCTTGTGGTTCCTGTTGAGGATTAAAAGCATTTAAAATTTTCAGAGACCATGCCCAGGAAGAAGAAAAGCAAAGGCTCGGATGACCAGGAACTTCCCATCGACGCCAACTATGATTTCGGCGAAGAGGAAGAAACAACGGAAGCCACCGAAGAACCACAGGAAACCGCCGAAGTGGCCGAAGATGATGCGACCAGTCAAGACGCCGCACCTGAAGACGAAGCCGAGGTGAAGAAGGAGCGGAGTCGCCTCCACAAGCGGATGGATACGAATTTCCTTGAGTATGCCTCCTACGTGATCCGTGACCGCGCCATACCCAATCTGGTGGACGGACTGAAGCCCGTGCAACGCCGCATCATGTGGTCCTTGCATCAGAATGATGACGGCAAGTTCATCAAAGTAGCCAACATCGTTGGTCACTGTATGCAGTATCATCCGCATGGCGATGCGTCGATTGGTGATGCGTTGGTGGTGTTGACCAACAAGCAGTATTTGATCGAGGGGCAGGGGAATTTCGGAAATGTGTTCACTGGAGATCCCGCCGCGGCATCCCGATATATCGAGTGTCGGTTGACGGAACTCGCTCGGACACAGCTTTTCAATGATGAATTGACCGAGTTTGTTCCCAGTTACGACGGTCGAAACAAGGAGCCGGTCTGTTTGCCAAGCAAGTTGCCTTTGTTATTGATGTTGGGTGCTGAAGGAATTGCAGTGGGATTGTCCGCCAAGATTTTATCCCACAACTTTTGCGAATTGCTTGAAGCGCAGATAGCAATTTTACGCAAGCAGTCCTTTGAGGTGCTGCCGGACTTTATCGCCGGTGGTCTGATGGATGCCTCCAATTATGATGACGGCCGAGGAAGCATCCGTATCCGGGCCAAGATCGAGGTGAAGGATCAGTCCACCTTGCACATCACCGAGATCCCTCCTGCGACCACGACAGAATCCTTGATGGCCTCCATCGAAGATGCCGCGCGCAAGGGCAAGCTGAAGGTACGGAGCATCAATGATTTCACCTCTGAACGAATCGAAATCGAAATCAAATCCCCCCCGGGAGTGCCTGCTGAAAAGCTGGTCCCGGCCCTTTATGCGTTCACCGGATGTGAGACCAGTATTTCCAGCCGCCTGATCGTGATCCGGGATAATCGCCCGGTGGAAATGTCCGTGAGTGAGGTGCTGAAGGCGAACACCGAGCAATTGGTTGCCTTGCTTCAGCGTGAACTGGAGTTGAAAGAAAACAAGTTGCTGGAAGACCTCTTCTTCAAGACGCTGGTTCGCATCTTTATCGAGAACCGAATTTACAAGAAGATCGAAACTTGTAAGACGAATGAAGCGATCTACCAGGCGATCTACAAAGGATTTGAACCCTTCCGCGACGAGTATTATCGCGATCTGCAGGACAGTGACATTGAAATGTTGCTCGGTGTGCGCATTCGCCGTATTTCGCTTTTCGACATCAACCGGCATAAGGAGGATATCGAAAAGGTCCAGGCCGAACTGGATCAGACCCGCAAGTATTTGAAATCGATCGTTCGATACA
>JAQCFT010000320.1 GCA_027619545.1 Verrucomicrobiota bacterium
AAATGAAATGCATCCGGTTCATAATGATGACTGCCCCCTCAAGCAATACCGCAAACCATCTGCCATGGATGGTCCTGCACATGCTTTCCGGGCAAGGCGTATGAAACCACAGAGGGAGCAGAGATCACAGAGTAAATTCCTCATCGTTCAAGCCTGTCTTGATTTTATCCGGATCAACCCTTAGAACATCCTCGTGAGCAATAAGAAATCCGATTCCGACAACCAGGGTATGGCGGCCAAATTGGTGCCTTTCCTTTATCTGACTGCGGCCATCAACGGCGGAGTGATCCTGATCGTCGAGATCCTGGGAGCCAAGATGCTTTCGCCCTATTTCGGCACATCGCATTTTGTATGGACCGCACAAATCGCGGCCACTTTGATTTCCCTGGCATTCGGATATTACTACGGCGGCCGAATGGCGGATCGCAAACCACACCTGGCTCGTTTGTTTTACGCCATGCTTTTTGCATCCATTTACCTGGCCATCGCTACGCTTGCTCTCGAGCCCGTCGCTTACTTCTTTCTCAAGTTCAAACTGGCGATGGGATCGCTGCTGATGGCGTTATTCCTGTTCTTTCCCCCATTAACGCTGTTGGCCATCACCATTCCCTTCCTGGCAAGGATCACCACACAAACCACCCAAACCATCGGGGTCCAGGTAGGCCGTTTGTCTGCCATCAGCACCTTCGGAAGTGTGGTGGGGACCGTGTTGATCAGTTATGTCCTGATCCCCCACCTCCCGAACACCTACACCATGCTCCTGGTGGTCGGAATCGAAATCGCCCTGGTTATCCTTTACTTCCTGATGTTTGAAAAGGGATTCAAAAAGGCCCCCGGAGTTCTCCCCGGAATTGTGGCCGGAATATTACTTTCCATGGTAGCTGGAAGAGTAGAATCGGTAAAAAGTTCGGGATTCGGCAAGGAATTGTATCGTAAGAATTCCAATTTCGGACTGATGCAAGTCGTGGATTCTGATGCGGGAGATGTCCGGTATTACCTCAACGATTTTCTGACTCAAAACATCCACGATCCCAAAGCAGACAAAAGCCTGACTGTCTTTACCTACATGTTGCACGGACTGACACACGCCTATCACGCCGCTCCGGAGAAAGTGCTGTGTATTGGTCTGGGAGTCGGCATCGTCCCCATGCAACTGGCCAATGAGGGCAGTGATGTGGAAGTGGTGGAGATCAATCCGGGTGTGGTCGAAATCGGAGAACAATTTTTCGGATTGGATCCAGGCAAACTGGACCTGCATATCGGTGACGGTCGCTATTTTCTGAACGCTTCGGAAGAACTCTACGACGTGGTGGTGCTCGATGCTTTCCTGGGGGATTCCTCACCTTCCCACCTGATGAGCCGCGAATGCTTCGAAAGCATGGCCAAACGCATGAAGGAAGACTCCATTCTGGTCATCAATGCCTTCGGACATTTCGACCCGGGAGAGGATTTTTTCATGGCCTCGCTGGACAAGACCCTTCAATCGGTATTCGGCACGGTGCACATTCATGACGGCACACGCGGCAATGTTTTCTTTGTCGCTTCCAGGAAGGAAAATCTTAGGCCGCATCAAGCCATGGACATGACCGATGTGCATCCCAGAATCCTGGCTTTCGTTGAAACAGCCTGGAAAAACAAGATGGAATCCAATCCGGACAGCGGCATCATTCTCACGGACGATTACAATCCGGTGGAATACTATGACGCAAACACACGTGAAGAAATCCGCCTGAACTTCGCCCTCAACATGCGAGGCAAATAGTCTTCGCATAGTGTTCTTGGACCAGGCACGCAGGTAGTTTCACCTGGTGTCACTCAAGGTAGCGTCCCACATTTGCGGAATCCCTGGCGCGCTTCTTGTTTTTTTCGAACGGCAATCCGTTTCCGTTTTGGGAAGCCTTCGGTTTTCTGAAACCTATATCTCCTCTGAATGCGGCAAATGGTGCTTATTGACCGGATACGTCAGGGTTTCCTTTGGATGGCATTCTTGAAGAGGTATACCACAAGGAGCGGACCGGGATCCCGACGAGTCGGGAATCTACCTGCATCGAGGAATCCTCATTCCAAAAACCAATCCCACAAAAAAGTTGAAACAATTTCATGCATACCGGTGCTTTTACGGTAGAATGGAATGGATGACGATAGCTGAGGTAATTGGATTATTTCTGACCGAAATCGTGATGATGGTGGGGGCGGTGGGAAGTGTCATCCCGGCCATCCCGAGCACGCCCGTTGTATTTATCGCGGCGCTGGGTCACAAGATTTATTTCGGAGAAGACAGTGCCAGCATGGGGGTCATGATCGTGCTGGGTCTGGTTATGATGTTTTCCCTGATACTTGATTACGTGGCCAGTCTGATTGGCGCCCGTAAACTCGGAGCAACCTGGAAGGGCGTTGTCGGAGCACTGTTGGGCGGCATGTTCGGATTGCTTTTGGGGCCCTGGGGCATCTTGATCGGCCCGTTTGCGGGGGCGCTTGCTTTCGAGATGCTGGGCGGCCGCAACTTCGACGAAGCCACCAAAGCCGGCACCGGGGCATTACTGGGCATCCTCGCGGGAACACTGGGCAAATTTGTCTGCGCCATCGGAATGGCAGGACTCTTCGCCGCAGATGTCATCATCCGCGCTTTGGGATGGTAATCCGATCAATCCTTCGCAGAGTCCCTCATCATGGCATCCACTTTGGCGCGTATGTCAGGGTCCATTTTGATCAATGGAGGCCATTCGCGCTGAAACCCTTCGCCGGATAACTTGCGTGTCGCATCGAACCCAATTTTGGTTCCGATTCCCATGGCTTCGGTCGCATGATCCAGCACATCGGCGGGACCTTTCGTGAAGATGGTGTCCCGTCTCGGTTCCGTGTTGGAACACAGGCGGAACAGGACTTCACTGGTATTGTGCACATCCACATCGTCATCCACCACCACGATGTATTTGGTGAACATCATTTGCCCCATGCCCCACAATCCATGCATGATTTTGAAAGCCTGCATCGGGTAGGTTTTGCGGATGCTCACGAAAACCAGATTGTGGAACACTCCTTCTGCGGGCAGCGCAATGTCCACGATCTCCGGGAAGTTCATTTTGAACACGGGCAGAAACAATTGAACACTCGCCTTGCCCATGTAGAAATCTTCCATGGGTGGAATCCCAACGATGGTTGCGGGGTAAATGGCGTCTTTTCGATGGGTGATCGCCGTGATGTGGAACACGGGATACGGCTCCGGCAAGGTATAAAATCCGGTGTGATCGCCGAAAGGACCTTCATCACGCAAGGGCTCTTTGGGATCGATGTAACCTTCGATCACAAAATCGGCATTGGCAGGCACCTGGAGGTCGTTGGTTTCACATTGAACCATCTCGATGGACTTCTTACGAAGATAACCAGCCAGCAGAAACTCATCCAATCCGTCCGGTAACGGCGCAGTAGCCGCAAAGGGAAACACAGGATCCCCCCCAAGGAAGATACTCACCGGCATCCGTTGCCCAGTTTCGTAATAACGTCGACCATGTCGGGCGGCAACCTTTTGAAGCTGCCAATGCATGCCTGTGGTTTGATCATCGTATATCTGAACGCGATACATGCCCAGATTCCCCTCACCGGTGTCCGGATCTCTGGTGACCACACAGGGCAGTGTGATGAACCGCCCCCCATCCAAAGGCCAGCATTTCAAAATCGGCAAATCCTTAAGCGTCGGCACAGAACGCTCATCGCTTGACGGATCCCGATCGGCAGACGGAGCCTGGGGCCAGGGTTCCGAACGGGTTTCCGGGGCGTCGAATCGATGGATCACTTCCTTGCAAGGACCGGATTTCACCTTTTTGGGGCGTGTATGTCGCAGGTCCATGGCCGTACCAAGGAGCTTCATCGCATCCTTCAGTCCGGTGGGTGGTTTGGCTTTCATCAGACTGCCCAGCTCGGTTGCCACGGATGCTACGGAATCCGCCCCCATGGACAAAGCCATACGGCGGTCTGATCCCATGGTGTTGATGGCCACCGGAAAAGGCGAGACCACCCCGTTGACAGTGGGTTGCTCAAACAGCAACGCCTTTCCGCCACCAGGTTTTTTCATTTCCCGGTCGGTGATTTCGGTGATTTCCAATTCGGTGGCCACGGGTTCCTTGATACGAACCAGCTCACCCATTGCTTCCAGTTTTTCGACAAAATCCCTATATGATCCAAATGCCATGCTCCGGTCAGCCTACCAGAGTTTCTTCCGGATTCAATGGAACAGAACAAAGATATCACCGAATTTGTTGTGAAGGTTAAGATTGGATCAAATTCTGGTCTTGCTGCCCGATCGAATGTCCGGTATCAATCCGAGCGTTCAAAGAAGCACGAAACGATCTCGCCTTGATCGGATTCCAATGGGATTCGTCGATTGTAAAAGACAATGGTATCGCACCGGTTTTAGTCTGTGCCCCACTGATCAATATCCGGAAACACTATCAAACAATGCAAACTTTGGAAAAAATGGAACCCATGTCGGCAGGGCAGATCCTGGACCGTACGCTCAAACTTTACTCTCATCACTGGAGCTTGCTGCTCGGGATCTCAACTGTCCTGACCTTACCGGCAGCGGGGATCATGATCGCGATCAATTCCTTCACACAACATGCTCTGCGAAATCAGAACACATCGGGAATGCTGATCGGAGGAATTTTGAATCTGGTGGCCATCTGCCTGTATGGATTTGTGATCTATCCCTGGGCGCAGGGAGCCTCAACCTTTGCCATCAGCGAACGTTATCTCAACCGTGAAGTGGGCATCGGACAGGCAATTGGTTTTGGTTGGCGACGTTTGGGCACTTTATTCAATGTATCGATGTCGATCGGCCTGCGGGTTTTCATTGGTATGCTGCTCTTCATTGTGCCCGGCATCATGTGGGCTTGCTCTTATGTGGCGGCATTGCCGGCGGTGATTATCGAGGGTGGCAAAGCCAGGGATGGCATGCAACGCAGCCGCGAACTGGCCGATGGGAGACGATGGAGCGTTTTCACCGTACTCATGACCATCTGGCTGCTGAGCATCCTCCTTAATATCGCCTTTTACTTTGTGGTGGACATCGGATTTGGAGCTTCGACTTTCTTGGGAGACTTGATTTACAACGTCATCAGCCAGGGCATTGGGATCCTGCTGACGCCGGTCGGCGTGATCGCCGCGACACTGCTTTATTATGATTTCCGCATACGAAAGGAGGGATTCGACCTGGAAATGCTGCAACAAACGTTGCACGAGGAATTCAGCACAGAATCGGATGACCAACAACCTCCCTTCAATCGAGACCAGGGATTCTAAGCCCCTGGCGTGATTCGATAAAATCAAAGGCCCCTTCAAGATCGAAACATGGCCCAGGCTCAATCAATGTTCGATGACGAGATCATTCGCGAAAGCGCTCGCGACATCCTCGAACAATCGGAGTTCCGGGAGGAAGAGGCCGCCTATGTCATCCAAAAATGGCTGAGCAAACTGGGCGACTGGTTGGGATCCTTTCAGGATTGGACCGCTGATCATCCTATCTACACCTGGCTGATCATCATCGGCCTGCTCATCATCCTGATTCTGCTGGTCACCCATATCATCTACACAGCGTTCGGAGATAGTTTCGGCGCAAAAAAAGCCCAGCTCGCCTGCACGGGAGCCGGACGATCCATGGAAGTCCTGGAAGGAAAGGCTTCGAGCTGGCGGGAAGGACTGGACAAAGCCAAGTCCGCGCTGGCATCCGGACAACTGCATGAAGCGATCTGGAT
>JAQCFT010000321.1 GCA_027619545.1 Verrucomicrobiota bacterium
TGGAAAGATCGATTTTCAGGACCCTCTGTTCGCCCCCTTCGCCGATCCGCGTTTCAGCGATTTCAGCAAGATCCATTTCTGGAAACACCGAGAAATCCGCAACCTCGACGAAGACCTCACATCGATGACCATCCCCGCCCGATTTGACACCGGCGCTCCGGCCATCCTGACCCATAAAGCCGGTCTTGGTCGGCTGGTGATCCTGACTTCTTCCTGGATGCCGCAGGACAGTCAGCTGGCACTTTCAACAAAGTTTGTCCCCTGGCTTTACACCATCCTCAATCTGGGACGTAATTACCAGGAACTCCGCACCCAGTACAGCATCGGCGAAGTTGTGGACCTCAGCAGCATTCCCACGGTCAACAAGCTTTTGGTCCGCGATCCCAAAGGTAGCGAATCCAACATTGAAACCGAAAAGCTTTATCGAACAACACAGGAACCGGGCCTTTATGAAATCGAAGCAGATAACGATTTCAAATGGACCTTCGCGGTCAACCTGGATCCCAACGAAAGCCGCACGTCACCATTACCTGTCGAAACACTGGAAGGGCTCGGAGTGCCAACCCGTCAACCTGAGTCTGCCATCGAAGACACCCCTGAATCACGCCAGCAGTCAGCCGAGGAAACTCGTTTACTGGCTGCCCAGGAAATTGAACACCAACAAAAATTCTGGCGATGGGCTCTGGCGGCCGTTCTAGGTCTCATCCTCATCGAAAGCCTGGTTGCGTCGTTCGCAACAAGGCGACAGACTGCAGCCTGAAGTTGTTGCTCATCCGCTGACAGAAGCAGATTGGCTCGGTTCAGGCAGGAAAGCTCATCTCGTTGTCTTCGATAAACCGAACAACTATCCAACCGGTGCGTCACGAGCCAGCAACACTCCGTCGTGCAGACAGTGACCGAGGCTCCTGTAGAGGAGTTGCAGTTCTTCGTGTGAAGGACGGCTTCCGACAGTGTCAAGCATGCGCCTGGCCAAAGTCCCCTGATTCAATATGATGCCGAGTGGCTCAAAGAAAATGGAGGAAGCTGAAACCTTGGTTCGATACACATGATTCCAGAAATCCACGGCCTTGCACGACTCTTTAGCATCGATACCGACCAGATCCAAATAGACAGGATCCTTCAGAATGGTTCGATCCGCGTCACGTGAAGATTGTTTAAAAAGGTCCACCAGACATTCCTGAGGATAAGAAAGCATGGCAGTCGGACTGCCCGAATGACGTGCCAACAAGACTTTCAACGCCTCGACCACCAGAAACAGGATCGCCAGATCCGCCAATGGACATTCCTGGGTATCGATGATGCGTATCTCGATACTGCCACGCGAAAGTCGGGCAATGGCCCCCCGGGCATTTACCCATTCGGCTTCGAAGATTCCATCCGGATCAAGCGGTTTCAAACAGTTCTCAATGGGATCGAAGACACCTTCACGGTAAGCTTGATATGAATCAAAGGGTTCGGGAATCACTTGACCGGACACACAATCAAACCGGCGGGCATTCGTGCGATAAGACTCCAGGCGCTGATCCATGAACCCCAGGTGCTGGCATTCCTGAAAGGGAGTGCTGGCCGAAAGGGCGGGTATGAGCGGAAGCAACAAACGAATGGAGGCATGCAGATGAACAAATTCTTCTTCACTTGAATAGGGAAGATTGAGATGAACGGACTGAAGATTGCTCCAACCATGTCCTTGGCATCCGAAGACGCGATCAAAGGCCTGGTAAATCTCGCTCCCTTCGAAAGGCCATAAGTGGGTTTCGCGTTTTGGATTCATCCAGGGATGCATCCCGGTGGGCAGCAGTAGTCTCCCCTCCCCGGCAAGCCACAAGTTTGCTTTCCGAACCTGTTCCTGAAAAATATCCACACAGGATTCAAGCTGTACGGCAGGCTGGTTGATCTTGAATTCCAGGACATGCCGGACCAGTTCATTGGACCAGGTTGCCTGATCAAACTCGACTTCGGAAGTCGGACCGTTCCCAAAATGGAAAAGGATTTCATCGGTGGTCGGCGAAACGTCCAACCGTTCACGGTCAACCACCATGTATTCAATCTCCACACCAAAACGGGAGAAAAGCGGGTAAGAGCTGCGATTCATATACAGGAAAAGTACTGGGTCAGGATCACAAACGCTCCATCCGTTGATAGAACACTTCCATGATCCGGTCATAAAGCGTGTGACGAAGAATCTTGTCTTCCACACCCGCGTCTATACTTGGATTGTCGTTCACTTCAATCACGATTGGGCGACCGTGAAAATCCTTGATATCCACTCCGTAAAGACCGTTCCCAATCAGATTGGCAGCCTTCAAGGCTGTGGACACCACTTTGCGAGGAGCCAATTCCACCGGCATGGTTTCGAAATCCCCCGAGTAATCGTCCTTGTCCTCCGCGGAATTGTTGTAGATCTGCCAATGACCGGCTGCCATGAAGTATTTGCATGCGAACAAGGGTTTGCGATCCAGCACACCAATGCGCCAGTCAAAATCCGTGCGCAAAAATTCCTGACCGATCAACATGTCCGACCCTTCCAGCAGTTCAAGGACCTTCCGGCGGTATTCTGATTCCGTGTCGACTTTGACGACTCCAAGAGAGAAGGCGGAATCGGGCTGTTTCAACACGCAAGGCAATCCCAATCGATTTAAGGCCGATTCCATGTTGTCTTTGTGGATCATCATGGTGGCCGGACCTGGGATACGATGTCGTTGGAGTAATTCGGCCAGGTAAACTTTATTGGTGCATCGAACGATGGATGTCGGATCGTCCATGACTACAAGCCCCTCCGCCTCCGCCCTTCGAGCAAAGCGATAAGTCACATTGTTAACGGCGGTGGTCTGCCGAATAAACAGCGCGTCGTATTCGGCAAGTCGACCATAATCCATACGACCGATGCGCTCGACGGCAATGGAATGACGCGCTCCGGCATGAATGAAATGCTGCAAAGCCTTTTCGTCCGACGGAGGTGTCGGGTCATCGGGATCGGTCAGCAACGCCAAGTTATACCGGGGGCTTTTGCGCTTGGATTGGATGCTGGGAGGCTTGAAAAAGAACTCCTTGGCGGCGGTTTCCACAAACTCATGGTGATCGGATGGGATATCCTTGGTCGACAAAATCGAGACCTGTATCAAATCCCAATGATTCCCTTCCCGCAGTCTGAAAAAGGCCCGCAACAGCGGCGCCGGAAACAGATTGAAGAGCTGCTTGGCCAGTCGATCATATCGCTTGGCCAGATTGCGTCCAAAGTAGATGGATATTTCGAATTCATTACCCTGAAGCGGCGCCAGCGACTTTTGCATGAGCTGGTCCAGATCCTCGCTGACAACTTTCAACAAGGAAGGATGACGTATATCCTGCACGGTGGAAATTCTCGGGATCGGACGATGCCCTCGCGCTTCGGCCAAAAGTCCCACGTAGTAACCAAGACTTTGGTAACGGTAGGAACGGCACAAGTGATAAACCTTGCAATGACGACGCTCCGCCCAGTCGGGATTGGTGAGATATTCCCTGGCGCTGACTATCTCAACGCCTTCGATGTTCCAGTTCCAACGCTTCGGTTGGTCCAGCACTAACAGTATGGTAGGCATACCAGATTTGAATGATTATTTAGGATAAATCTGCAGAAGGTTGCCATCATAGGTCAGCACACCCAACAGAATGGCATTGATCAATCGATCCAGATCGACCTGATAATACCCGGCACGACTCAACGGATTATCATGATAGGGATCAGCCACTTTGACCAGGCGCGATTGTTTGTCGTAGCCACACAGGACCACAAAATGCCCACAGGGATCACCATTCAGATCATCATCCTTATTGGTGTCGGGCATCTCACGACAGGCATTGTAAAGGAAAGTGGAACTCAGCCCTACAATCAGGGGGTATTGCGCTCGCAATATGCTTCTTATCAATTTACCATTCAGAACACCGAAACGAATGTCTCCTTTGTTCAGGTGAAATGCCAGGTAAGCTGCGGCCGCCATGCGGCGCTTGGGATCTTCACGATACTCCTCCTGGTGCTTCAACCGGTCGTCCAATCCGGCTTTCGGAACACCATGGTGAAACCAGGTGGGATCAAAAATTCGCAGGTTGAAAGTCCAGATGCGTGCCTGATAACCACGTTGCAGGGCGTGCAACCCCAACTGAACCGCCAGGGTGCCGCCATTTTCCAATTCCGGGATGTGATGAGTCAGTTGATCCAAACCAACGGTGTCCCCGTAATAATGGTAAATGGCCTGCAGACATGTGGGGCCACATGTGGTGTCGTTGGGCTGCGGCTGCAATTCAAGATCGAGTTGGAACCGATCCAGATTTTCAGGGTAGGTGTTTGTTTTCAAGAAACAGTTTGTTGTCAGCTGTAAAATCTCACCGTTTGGATGAGAGTCAACCACCAAATTTCGGCTGGTCCCCCAACGGGCCCTCATCCAGATGATATTCCAGAGGAGTCATGTCCTTGAACTGATGCCTCGCCACAAACAAATCCGGGCGCCGATCCAATCTTGGTGTCACGGTACCTGAATGGCGGGCCTCGTGCAGGTCGTCGAGGTCCAGATCGCATACCAGGATGGTTTCCTCGTTGGAATCCGCTTCGGCCGCAATGCCATCCCGCGCAAATGCAAAATCACAAGGAGTCAACACAGCTGCCTGCCCATACTGAACATCCATGTTCACTACGTCCGGAAGGTTGCCTACATTGCCAGCCAAAGCCACATAGACCTGATTCTCAATCGCCCTGGCCTGGGCACAGTAACGAACCCGCATGTAACCCTGGCGATTGTCCGTGCAGAAGGGAACAAAGATAATTTCAGCCCCCTGATCAGCGAGGTAACGAGCCGCTTCCGGAAACTCGACATCATAACAAATTAACACCCCGATTTTTCCCGCAGGGGTGTCAATGACCGCAAGTTGATCCCCTCCTGTAATTCCCCACCATTTCCGTTCGTTCGGCGTGATGTGCAACTTCGGTTGCTCGACAACCCGCCCTGAAGGAAGGCAGATGTGACTGATGTTCCATATATCCTTTCCTCTCTTGACGGGGTGGCTTCCGGAAATGATGGTCAAATCATATCGTTTGGCAAGCGAGGTCATCAACTTGACGAAAGGCTTGGTGTAGGCGGTCAGTTCGCGGATTCCCTCCTGTGGGGTCAAGGTGCTCGTCTGGGACAGCAGTTGCACCGAGAACAATTCCGGCATCAACAGGAAATCACTGCCGTAATCACTGGCAATGTCCACAAAGTAAGTGACCTGGCGGGCGAAATCTTCGAAGGAAGTCACTTTGCGCATCTGGTATTGCACACAAGAAACACGCACCTTGCGAACAGCTGAGGGCTTGGCTTTGAACTTGGGGTTCAGCCATTCGATCTGACTGGCAAAATTGCAACTCATGGTGTCGTGCAGGTAATTGGAAAGCACGCCCCGTAATTCAAATCCATGCCGCAGCTGGAAGGTCAACACAGGATCCTGGATCTCCCCTTTGACGACTCGTTCGGCGTATTCCTCAGGCGAAATCTGATCTCGATACTGATGGTATTTCACCAGACGCCCACCGGCCAGTATCCGGCGCAGGTTGAATTTTTGACAAAGTTTTCGACGGGCCTCGTATAGCGACGAACCAACGCCCATGCGATGGCAATCCGGATCCACATACACATCGGCTCCTTACAAAGTATCGCCCTCCGGATTGTGATTGTGGAAGTAACCGCTGTCCGTGATACCCGCC
>JAQCFT010000322.1 GCA_027619545.1 Verrucomicrobiota bacterium
GGACACCACAAGACGAGCACCCGGAAGCGACTCCCCCACCCGACACCGCAGCAAAGGGCCATTGGTCACAAACGATCTGCCCTCTCGTAATCCCTCCCACCAATCGTCCAGATTCAAACCATTTTCCAAATGCACATACACACGGTTGTAGCCCACCGGATTATTCAACACTCCCGACGCGCTTCCGGCGGATGGAGCCAGTTGGATTCCCGCGTTGAGAATGTGATAATACAAAAACTGCGTCCATCGTCCGTTCCCCTGTGGTGATGGATAATCTTCCATTGGCCGAGGTCTGCCCCAGGCTTCGTTGTCGAGCATGCCTCGCTCCCACATGTGATTATTTGCCAGACCAATGGAATCCGCTTTTCCTGAAGCAATCCATGCAGGGACATCCCGCCAGAACGGCTTTTCAATATCAATCCAGGCCCCAAGCGCCTCGGCTTGATTCAGGAACATCATGGGGGACGGATGCTCAGGCTGAGCGGACTGAATGTCCAATGGTTCATTGAGATTAAAATACAACAACGCCCCACCCCGACGCTCATCCTCGCCCCCCATGAGGCCGATGAATCGATCAGGTGCCACTTCACGCCAAAGAGATTCAGGCAAGGCTAGATCCTTCCATGGATTGTTTTGATTCCACCAGGTGATCACCGGACCCACATGCAAATCCTCCGCCCGCATCAACAGAGGCACCTCATTCACCGGCCGATGAATATGCAATTCCCCGGACCACCAACCTTCCTCCGACATATGAGCGATGCGCTTGAGCGAATGGCGCAACATCAACATTTCATGCCCCGCTTTGACTTCAAAGCCACCTTCAAGCATCAGGTATTCGGGACCACGGAAAATTTCAAAACGATAGGACCCCGGTTTGAGATCGAGTGTAAAATCTCCAGGCGTATCAAAATGATTACGCCAAAATGGAAGTCCAGGAGCACGAACCGGTTGATCCTCTGAATCCGTCAGATGGATGCGACAAGGTGCAGGCTGATCTGATTCGGCTTCACTGATCACCCATCGAACCTTTTCCGCAAAGCATGAACAGGCGCCTAAAAAAAACACCAACAGGAATCTCATGAAACAAGAATGTAACGTCGACTCCTGCAGGTCACGCGAAAAGCACACTGACAGGATTAGGATTCCCTGATCAACCAATACGATCGCAAGCTGTCCGCTTCGTCCTTGTCGGACATGTATACAAGATATGGACTGACATCCTGTTCATCAGCGATCCGATGAAATGTATGTGGATCGCATCTCGGCAGATGGATGCAAGGGCACTCACTCTCCATCATGATGCGCGCCCAAAGCTGCATATCCGTTTGCGTCTTAACATGCCCCGGGGGTTCCAGATAGTCCTGAGGCGGAATTGTATTGAGTTTCATCACCCTGATGCCTTTTCCTTTCATTTTAACAGCCGACATCAGGGAGCATAAGCCATACCATTCGCAACATTGATAAAGTCGTAACAAACCGCCAAAGCCTTAAAATTGGTAGAATCCCGCTACTGCGTGGATCCCTGGCGCGTCCCTGTGGGGTCCAATATCCGATTAACTTCCGTTTCGGGAAGCCTGCAATTTTTCAATAGCCGAAACTCTGCTCGGACGTGTGCATTGGATTTTTAGTCCTTTGGATACGTTGGGGTTTTCCTTTGGTTCGCAGTTTAGGATAAGGATACCACAAGGAGCGGATCGGGACGATCAGCTCTACCTGCGGGCTGCTCCGCGTGGAAAGTTCACCTTTTCGGGGACGGTCAAACCGCAAAATACCCATTTAAGGCGTTCCGCCCTTGAAATCAGACGCATTTTTAGACACGTTTCAGGCGGGGTAGAGCGGGTTACCAAAACACCACGCCACCCCGCACCGAAACATGCGTGAGAATTGGATGATAGAAAAAAGCGGACTGGCCGATCTGAACGAGAAGATTCGGAACGGTCAACGCTTGAATGACGAGGACGCACTCCGTTTGTACACATGCCCAGACCTGAATGTGCTGGGCACCATGGCGAACGCCGTCAATGCACAAAAAAACGGGAACCGCGCCTCCTACATCGTCAATCGATATATCAACTATTCGAACTACTGCATCCTGAGCTGCCAGTTCTGCTCATTCTCCCGAAAAAAGCGTGATCAGGACGGATTCGAACTCAGCCTCGAGGAGATGCAAACCAAGGCGCGTGAAGCATTGGCGCTGGGGATCACCGAACTGCACATCGTGGGTGGATTGCATCCCAGTTTGCCTTTTTCTTATTACACGGACATGCTGCGCGGCTTGAAGGATGTCAGCTCATCGCTACAGCTGAAATGCTTCACCGCTGTCGAGATCCTGCATTTGGCCTGGCTGTCCAAACAGTCGGTGGACGATACGCTTCGAGCCCTCAGGGATTGTGGTCTTGATTCATTGACAGGCGGCGGCGCCGAAATCTTTCAACCGGAGGTGAGAAAACAAATCGCCACCGGCAAGGAATCCGCCGCTGAATATCTGGATGTCCACCGTCGCTGGCACAAACTGGGCGGTAAAAGCACCTGCACCATGCTCTATGGCCATGTGGAATCCCTGGAAGATCGCATCAGCCACATGAGACAACTGAGGGAACTTCAGGATGAAACCGGGGGTTTTTGCGGTTTTGTCCCCCTTCCCTACCAACCCGAGAACAATGAAATCCCCGTGGATCGTCCACCCACAGGCAACGACATGCTGCGTACGATTGCGGTGGCACGTTTGTTCCTGGACAATTTCGATCACGTCACCGCCTACTGGGTGGGCATGGGACTCAAGATGGCTCAGGTGGCATTGAGTTACGGCGCTGATGATTTGCATGGAACCATTGTTGAAGAGCATATCTTCCACATGGCAGGAGCCGGTTCGCCCCAGGGTCAGACCGAAGATGCCATGCGCAAGGCTATTGTTGAAGCCGGACGTGAACCCATACAACGAAACACCTTTTATCAACCGGTCCCCACAAAAAACGCGGTTGAAAATCGTCCAGTCAAAAAGCCTTGAATCCGCGTAATGAGTGCACCCTCCAGGACTGACACGCATCCGCTTTCACGCTTTCGTGTGGGATCGGTTCCCTACCTCAATGCCGTTCCCCTGACCGCCGGCATCGAGGATCATGTGGTTTTTGCGCCGCCATCACAACTGGCCGGAATGCTGGAAAACGAAACTTTGGATGCCGCTTTGGTCAGTATCACAGAAGCACTGTTGCATCCGGGATATCTCATTCTTGACGACGTGGCGGTAGCGAGTGACGGTCCCGTCCAAAGCGTCTTCCTGGCTACCAAATGCCCACTGGAAAATGTGCATACTGTCCACTGTGATCCGGCTTCGTTGACCAGCATCAATCTGTTAAAAATCTTGTTATCGGAAAAAGGTATCACTCCTCGATGGCAACCACTCACCGACTACGAAACAGCGGTGGAAAAAGAAGCGGTGTTGCTGATCGGAGATCCCGCCATTTCATTTCGCATGAATCATGCCCCACATCAGATCTGGGACCTGGGACAAGCCTGGCAAGAATGCTTTCAGTTGCCATTTGTATATGCGGTCTGGGCAATCCGTGAATCCAGCGCTCACCCCGACATGCTGAAAGGTTTGTATGCCGCCAAGCAAAACGGCATGCAACATCTGGATGCTTTTGTCCGGAATGACGAAAGGTTCGATGCCGCTTTTCGGTCGGACTATCTCGGTAAAGCGATTCGATATGATCTTGGATCTCGTGAAAAAACCGGCATAGACCGCTTCACGCAAAAGCTCGCGACCGTATTGCATCAAACGGTTTATCCTCCACGTTACGTGAGTCCAAGCAAGGATTGAAACCTTTATGGATATGTCGGCAAGACTCTCATCCTTCAGCAAATACGCACATGTCATCAATATCGGCATCCAGAACACGCTTGCCTACAGGATGAACTTCCTTTTCCGATCCGTCTTTTCCTTGATTCCCCTTCTTGCCCAGGTGCTCCTGTGGAAAACCATTTTCTCAGGGAAAGGCGAAGGAGAGACCATCGGAACGTATGAGTTGTCCCACATGATTTCCTACTACCTGCTGATCCTTGTCGTGAACTCACTCACAGCGGTGAATGAAGACGATTGGCAGATCGTTGCCGATATTAGAAATGGCACCATCAGCCAGTTCCTACTGAAACCCATCGACTACCTCACCTTTCGCCTCAGCCTGTTCTTTGCCAATCGCGCCATGTATCTGGCGGTAGCATCCATTCCGGTTGGATTGTTCTTGCTGTGGCAGCAGCAGTATTGGGCCTCACCGGCAAGCAAGGAAGCTTTGATCCTGTCGCTGGTTTCCCTGGTGCTCACGGGTTTGCTTCAATTCATGCTTTCCTACACGATGGCCTTGTTGGCGTTTTGGCTGCTGGAAGTGGCGACGTTCATCTTTATCTTGTACGCCTTCGAATATGTGGCGGGAGGGCATCTCTTCCCCATTGACCTGTTACCCGGCTGGTTGGAGACTCTGCTTTATTGGACCCCGTTCCCTTATCTTCTGTCTTATCCGGTGTTGATCTACTTGGGACGCGTCGAGGGAAGCGACATGTGGAACGGCTTGATCGTGCAATTCATATGGCTGGTCATCGCATTCTTCGCGGCACGGTTTGTGTGGAGCCGCGGAATCAAATCTTATACGGCGGTAGGAGGATGAACACATGAACGAAACCATCCCGGTCAGCCAATCAGATTCCATCCCTCCATTGAAAAAGGGGTGGCGCCGTTATGTGAATATTTACGGAGCGTTGTGTCGCAACTCCGTCATGCGCGACATGCAGTTCAAGGCCAACTTTCTCCTCTGGCTGGTGGTGGAAATGCTCTGGTTCGGTCTGCAGATCACTTTTATTTCGGTCATCTACTCTCACACCGATCACATCGGCACCTGGAGTCGTTATGAAGTGATCTTCCTGATTGGCGCTGCCAATTTCATCGAACAGCTTTTTCACGCCGTTTTCCTGAACAACATCACTCAACTTTCCGAACACATTAGGACCGGTCGCCTCGATTTCATGCTGTTGCTGCCTGTCAATTCCCGGTTCCTCATCTCTCTTCGAACCATGGATCTGGGCTCTTACGTCAGCACGCTCGCAGCCATTTCGGTGATGGTTTACGCAGGCGTGCAATTGAATCTCCAACCCACACTGATCCAATGTGCCGGGTTCCTTTTAATGTGTGTTTGCGGGATCATGATCCACTACTCACTGATGTTCATCCTGGCCAGCATCAGCTTCTGGACCATCAAGGCGGAAGGATTTGCCTGGGGATACTACAACCTTTTCAACGTGGCACGATTGCCGGACTCGGCCTTCAAGGGGGGATTCAAAGCATTCTTCACCTTCGCCGTCCCCATGCTGTTGGTCGCCAATATCCCGACGAAGTTTTTCATTCAAAAAATGGAAAGCCCCATGGAAATTGTTTCACTCATTGTCATGATGATGGTGTGCCTGATGGCATCGGAAGCCATGTGGCGCTTTGCCATGCGGCACTACAACAGCGCGAGTTCCTGAGACCCAAAAAATTCCAGGAAGGGCAAACTCTCCCGACGAGTCGGGACTCCCACTTCAGACCTCGCGACACTCGAACCCGCCACCAAGCTGCAATGGAAACGCCAAAGGCATGCAATTGCCAACAGCTTCCCGCGTTCCACGTCTCTTGCTCAGGAAGGTTTCGAGGAGGAAGTTTGGGTTC
>JAQCFT010000015.1 GCA_027619545.1 Verrucomicrobiota bacterium
AACGGCGTATTGCGCCTTCATAACTAATTGATGATCAATCCTACTCTCTTTCCAACTGTAGAAGATGGGTCTGATTGAAGCTGGCCTTGGTGCAACACGCGGGTTGGTTTCCTATTCTGTAGAAAAAGGCATCGAACCGGTGTTGGCTGCCAGAAAAATGGATGCTGAAAGGCACAACAACTTGCGACTATTGGGGGCCAATGGGCAAACCGTATTCGTGACGACCGAATATGCCAACGGAAATAGTTACTTCTATGCCAACATAGGTGAATCGGTGGAAACCGGAGGAAACCCGACCACCGAACAACCGACTCTGGATTACTCTCTGTCAGTGGAAGGCAAGTTCCAGTTCATCGTTCCTGACGGGTTTCAGCTTCAGCGCACGCCAACATTGTTCGACATCAATTGGGACCCGATCGAAGGTCAGGGAACGGTTGAAGTGGAAACCACCGGTGTATCCGGGTTTTTCAGGCTATCCAAGCCCTGATTGACTTCCTTCAACAAGAGAAAACCAGGCTTGTCTGAAGTCTGGTTTTCTTTTTTTTGGAAGAAATCGTTTGATGCAGCCTCTGTTCACTGGAAGGCTTGGCGCAGCATGGTGCAGGAGGATCGTGATCAAATGGCGGAACGTTGGTTGTCCCAGTATGGGGACTATTTGTACCGCTATGCCCTGAGCCGGGTGAGGGATGCCTCGCATGCGGAGGATTTGATTCAGGAGACCCTCATTATTGCTCTCCAAAAAATTGATACCTTCCAGGGGCGATCTTCCGAAAAGACCTGGCTGACTGGTATTCTGCGCTATCGCATGCTGGATCATTACCGCAAACAATCCAGGGACTGGAGATTTCCCGTCGCCGGGGAAGGTCCGGATGGTGGATGGTTTGATGAGGAAGGACATTGGAACCGGGCTATCAATGATGCCGGCATGGAGTGGGAGCCGGACCCGAGTGGCTTGTTGGATCGCAAGGAGTTTATGGAAGTATTGCATGCCTGTATCCAGCAACTTCCCGATAAAGCTGCAGCGGTTTTTGTGCAGCGTGAGCTTGAATTTGAAAAGACGTCGACCATTCTGGAAGTCTTGAATATTTCGGAATCCAATCTATGGGTGTTGCTTCATCGTGCCAGGAACATGTTGAAGTTGTGTATCCAGTCCAAGTGGGATACCGAGGCAAAGTCCGGAGGCAACTCATGAATCCTATCAAGTTCCTCAAAGCATGCTATCGCAAAGTCGATCATTGGTACAAGCTTTGTTATAACGCCGTCTTTTTTTCCTGTGAACACATCTCCCGCCTGACTTCGGAAATGCAGGATCGGCCTTTGGGGTTGCGTGAACGGGTGACCCACTGGGTGCACATGCAGATGTGTAGCTGGTGCCGGCGGTATGCGAGTCAATTGCAATTCCTTCGTCGACAGCTAGGCCATTACGCTGAACATTACCCCGAGGAAGCCGACACCAAAATGCCCGACGAAGCCAAATCACGCATCCTGAAAAAAATTTCCGATTCTCCCAAAGATTCTTTGTAAGGTATTGTCCGACCACCACGACTCACTCTCGAAACACATTGAAGTGAGTCATGCAAAACAGACATTATAAAGAGATCGGATCTTCGCCATGCGGGGATGTTCATCCTGAAAATAAAATTTCCAACACTTTGCCATGGTGCGGATTGGGTGCTGTTCTGACAGGCGCTTTGCTGCTGGTGGCTCGCCCGTTGCAGGCTGAGCCGGTTCATGTGCGGGTGACGGTGGAAAACCTGATGCCCGCGAACGGATCATTGATCACACCTACCTGGGTCGGATTCCACGAAGGAGATTTTGATTTCTTCGATGCAGGTTCGTCCGCATCCAAGGCATTGGAAGGGCTCGCTGAGGACGGAAATCCATCAGGACTATCAGCATCTTTCACAACACCTGATTCCCATCGTCTCGACGGTGTGCTCGATGGTCTGGGTCCCATTCCTCCCGGAGGCGTCACCCATAAGGATTTCTTTCTCGATGATTCCAATCCGGCACATCGATTCTTTTCTTATGCCGCGATGGTGATCCCAAGTAATGACGCGTTCGTCGGAAATGATGAAGCCAAAGCTTATTCTTTACTTGATGACATGGGGCATTTCCAGGATTTGGAACTCATGTTGACGCGCTCCATGGTTTACGATGCGGGAGTGGAAGTGAACGACGAACTCCCCGGGAACACACCTGCGCTGGGTCAAATGACACCTAATACAGGCATGGATGAACAGAGTGTCATTCGGATGCATGCCGGACACATGGCGACTGGAGCAGGGGGTATTGTGGATCGTGAGGCTTTTGAAAACGCAGATTTCACGCAGATTGAATCTGCATTGATTCGAATCAGCGTCATGCGTGTCATGCCCAAATGGGTGGACGTTTCCCTTCACGTGGAAAATCAGGCTCCCGACAAGGGTGTTTATTTCACGCCGGTATGGATGGGATTCCATGATGGGTCCGTTCGTCTGTTTGAAATGGGCCAGCCTGCTTCGGGAGCCCTGGAACGCCTGGCTGAAGATGGTGATCCTTCGGCACTCAATGAATGGTTCATGAACCAAAGCGGCGCCGGGATGCATCACTTGGTCACCAGTGATCTCAATCCCCCTGTTTTTGCGCCCGGGGTTTCACAGGATGTGACGATCCGATTGAATGCACATGATCCACGGCATCAATACCTGAGTTTTGCCAGCATGGTCATTCCGAGCAATGATGCTTTTGTGTCCAATATGGAACCGATCAAAGTCTTTGATGATATGGGTAACTTGATGCTGAATGCGGTTCATCTGGGTGGGGGCATGGTTTTGGATGCAGGAACGGAACAAAACACAGAAGTTCCCGAAGCCACACCGTTGCTCGGCCAGATGATGCCGAACATAGGACCGGAAGAAAACGGAGTGGTGCGGGTTCATGAGGGTTTCAAAGCTCCTGGCATGGGTGGGATTTTGGATCAGCCCATGTATATGGAAGCTAATTTCAAACAGCCGGAATACCCGTTGTTTGCTTTGAATGCCCGGCAGGCCCTTCGGATTACGTCGTTAAATTTAACAGAGAATGAATTGGAGATACAATGGATGGGGGGGCTTCCTCCGTACCAGGTTCAAATGAAAGCTCAAGCCGGCATGGCCGAATGGATGAACGTGGGCTTGATGACAGACGAAACCATGGCTTCTCTGCCACGCGAGGGTTCTCAAGGTTTTTTTCGGGTGCTCTCAATGGATCATCCTCAGATGAACGACACTGCTAAGTTTCAGCTGACATTCAACTCAACCTGGAGCGCCGCAACTCATCCGGATATGTTTCCGGGCAATCCACATTTTTCCGGACTCATTGGGGCGACACACAATCAAAATGGGCAACTTTGGGAACCCGGAATACTTGCGTCTCCCGGTATTGAGAGCATGGCCGAAACCGGTTCCAAATCACCTTTGATGGACGAAATTCAACAAGCCATCCAAATGGGATGGGCGGATACTTTGATCAGCGGCGGGGGGATAGGATTGTCACCTGGAAGTGTCAGCCTGGAATTCGAGGCCAGCGCGGCCCATTCACTTTTAAGTCTGGTTTCAATGATTGCTCCCAGCCCGGATTGGTTTGTGGGTGTTCATGGGGTGGATCTGCGTCCTGGCGGTCAATGGATCGATACCTTGACATTGGAACTGGCTCCCTACGACGCCGGAACCGATAGTGGAACGACTTATACTTCGCCCAATGCCGAACCTGCGATCCACAACCCTATCACAACATTGGCATCAGCCCCCGTGATTCATGAAGGGATGGTTCCATCGTTTGGTAAATTTGTCATTAAGCGTGTCGAGTAAACGTATGGGAAAACAAAAAGGGCGTGCCCTCAACATTGGGCACGTCCTTTTTTAAGGGCACAGTTCATTTTTTAGAAATGAGGAGGGGCAATCGCCGCATTGCACCCACTTCAAACCTCAGAACATCCGAACTTTTATCAGGCTGCAATGGAAACGCAGCCGCATCTCGAACACCATTGGCTTTCCTAATTCCATGTTTTTTGGTCAGGGAGGCTCCAAGGGAAAAGTATGGGACGAGGCGGTACTCATCCCTCCGGATTTGGATTTCTAATTTTTGAGCTGCTCCCGTTCTTTTAACCCAACACCTCACCAGCCTTGAAGAACCGGTTCAGTTCGGCTGCAGCCGCTTCGGGTGAATCCGATGCGTGTGCGATGTTGCGCATCTTGTCTTCGCCGAGGTCACCCCGAATGGTTCCTTTTTCGGCTTGGGTGGAATCCGTGGGGCCGAGGAGGTCGCGGACTTTTTGGATGATGTTCTCCCCTTCGAGGGCAATGGCCAGGATGGGGGAACTGCTCATGAATTCTACAATTTCAGGAAAGAAGGGGAACTCCACCAAGTGCGAGTAATGATCGCGCAGGATGGGTTCGTCGAGTTGCATCAGCTTGCAGGCTGCCATGCGAAATCCCTGGTCCTCAAATCGTTTGATGACCTCTCCCATTAAATTCTTCTGAACACAGTCAGGTTTCAACAATACTACCGTTTTTTCCATAGGGCGCATCAAAGTAAGGACTTTGCTGGGAGAGAAAAGCTTTTTTTATGGATGAGTGATTGGAAGGACGCGGACGGAAAAATACAAATATCCTGACCGGAGGGGTAAGCTCCGTCTTCCACCCACTTCAAACCTCAGTGCTTCGGAACCTTTTTCAAGCTGCAATGAAAACGCCCCATTCATTCGATGGACCTCAGTCTTCCCGCGTTCCATTTGTTTTGCTCAGGAACGCTTTTTAGGGGGGAAGTTAGGGAACGAGATGGAACTCATCCCTCCATTGTCTAAAGATTGAACTGCGTGGCGCCCGATTTGAAGGGCGAAGGGATTGCCAAATGCTGTATGCTAACGATGAATCCTATGACATTTAAATTAAATCGAGCACGTTGATCCGCATGATATTTGATCAAAACAGGCGATTGGATTTTAGAATGTTTTTGGCTTCCCTTTACGGGGTGAAATGATGTTTGGCAGCGCTAAGGCGACGCGCCAGGGACGGCACGTCCTACCCTTTCAGCAGTTTTTTTAGAAACCTGCCCGTATGGCTCGCTTTGCATTGGGCGATTTTGGTAGGGGGGCCTTGGGCTACGACGGAGCCTCCCGCATCACCGCCCTCCGGTCCCAGGTCAATGACCCAGTCCGCTTCGGCGACGAGTTCGAGGTGATGCTCGATGACGATGACGGTATGACCTCCGTCCACCAGGCGATGCAGCACTTCCACCAATCGTCGCACATCAGAGTGATGCAAACCAATCGTGGGCTCTTCCAGAACAAACAACTTTGCGGTGTGACGTGATCGCAGGGAGTCTTTGCCCGGTTTTAATCCTGTCAGCAGGTGGGTGACGAGTTTCAGTCGTTGGGCTTCCCCGCCGCTTAGGGTTGGGCTTGTTTGTCCAAGACTCAAATAGTCCAGTCCGGTATCACGCAACGCTTCCAAGGCACGCCGCACTTTCGGGACGGGTTCGAAAAAGTCGATTGCTTCGGCAACACTCAAGTCCAGTACTTGGGCAATGTTCTTGTTGCGGTATTCAATGTCGAGGGTTTGGGGATTGAAGCGGCTGCCGTGACATGTTTCGCAATGCGTATAAGTTGGGGGCAGGAAATTCATTTCCATCTTGATAGCACCCATGCCCTCGCATTCGGGGCAGCGACCGACTTTGCTGTTGAATGAAAATCGACCAGGCTGATACCCACGCATGCGTGCTTCGGGTGTTTGGGCAAACAGCTTGCGAATTTCGTCAAAGAAACCGACATATGTACCCGGTGTCGAACGCGGTGTGCGCCCGATCGGGGATTGATCCACTTCGTGCACCGCAGCAATTGATTCCAAACCTTCCAGGTTCATTTCTCCCAAGGTGGCAGCACCCTTTGCTTCGACGGCGGCTTTTGCCAGCGGAACCAGGCATTCACGTATCAGACTGCTTTTGCCAGAACCACTGACACCTGTGACGAGAATGAAACGATTCAACGGAAACTGAACGGTCAGGTCTTTGAGGTTGTTCAGGGTCGCATGACTCAAGGTCATGCAGGGAGTGAGTTTTTCGGACTGCTTTTTTTTCGGTGCCTGCTTTTTGCTCTTTGGCTGATTGAGTTCGGGAAGGTCTACTGGACGAATTGCGCCGTGCATCGGGTAAGTGCGGGTTTCCTTCAATGCCTGTCCGGTGACCGAGGCTTTGTCGGAGCAAAGTTGTTTCAGCGTACCTGCCGCGACGATTTCACCTCCGCGTATGCCAGCTTCCGGTCCGAGATCCACTATGTAATCGGCGGCCCTCATCGTGTCTTCATCGTGCTCGACGACGATTAGAGAATTGCCGCGTGAACGCAGCAGTTTTAATGCGCCGAGTAACTGTTCGTTATCGCGCGCGTGTAATCCAATGGTCGGTTCATCAAGCACGTAGAGTACCCCGGACAGGGTGGAACCCAATTGAGCGGCCAACCTTATGCGCTGGTTTTCACCACCGGACAACGTGGTGACGCTTCGGCCGAGTTGCATGTAGTCGAGGCCGACTTCTTTCAAAAAGAAAAGTCTTTCGCGAATCTCAGGTAATATGTCCCGTGCAATCTCCTTTTCTCTTCCTTCCAATACAATGCCATCAAATAAGTCCAGTGCATCCTTGACCGCCAACGTTGAAAAGGCATCGATGGTGGGTGGTACTTCCAGAAACTGGTAATCTGGTATTTGGGGGAGTTTTTCCGGGTACCCTTTCAGAGCCAGCCTTACGGACCGCGCTTGCAGGTTCAATCGGGCACCATGACATGAGGGACAAGTTTCTCGTTTGCCTTCCTGCCAGTGAAACCAGGATTCCTCAATGGCATCGGCTCGCGCCCCGCGCTCGGTTTCAGGCAGGTAAAAGAGTTCGCCAAATCCGCGGCACTCGGGACACCACCCACGCGAGGAGTGATAGGAAAACAATTTTGGGTCCAGTGGAGGTGATGAATGACCACAGGACGGGCACGCCTGCTGCGTGGAATGCATGCTGAGTTCTCCCGACTCATCCACTGCGAATAAAATGCCTTTGCCGATTTCGAGAGCTGTTTCTATCAGTTCCGCTGCTGCTGTTGGTGTGATCTTGCGACCCGATTTCAGAATGCCGATTTCCACTTCGACATCGTGTTCCTTGAAACGTACCAATTTGAACGGTTCGGAGCTGTCATACCATTCACCATCGGCACGCAGTCGTTTGTATCCGTGCTTCAATGCCCATTCAGCCACTTCACTGTGGAAGCCTTTGCGATTGCGTATGACGGGTGCCAGAATGCTGAGGGGACCGCGTTTTTTGCTTTGTGTCAGCAGGGCGCGAACAATGGCGTCCGATGTTTGAGCGCTGGCAGGCAGGTTGCAGTCCGGACAATAAGGCGTGCCCAGTCGAGCGAATAACAAACGCAGAAACTGATGAATCTCCGTCACGGTACCGACCGTGCTTTTGCCTCCTCCCTGGGAGTTGCGTTGTTCAATGCTGACAGTGGGGGGCAGGCCTTCGATCCGGTCCACATCGGGTCGCGCCATCTGTTCGACGAATTGCCGGGCGTAGGCGTTCATGGAATCGAGAAAGCGGCGTTGTCCCTCGGAGAAAATGATGTCAAACGCCAGCGTGCTCTTACCGGATCCGCTGACTCCGGTGATCACGACGAACTGATCACGCGGGATTTCCAGTGAGACATTTTTTAAATTATGCTCCCGGGCTCCTATGATGCGGATGACGTCGGTGGAACTGTTTGAACACTTTTTGCGCTGCATGGTGAGCGATTTGTTTTTTAGACAGGATGAACAGGATTCACTGGCTGGGTTGGTTGGAGAAATCCAATGTCAAGCTGGTAGGGAAGCGCTGTTGCGCGTCCGGTGGCGAGTACGCATTCTACATTAAGTTCTCGCATGTTACCAACGCGCTCGCGGTCACGCAGTCCCGATTTTTCGGGATGACCCTATCCGGGGCGAGACCTCCCTCAGTATTTGGCGACTTCTTTTTCTTTACCACAACCCAGTGCTTTGGCCATTTCCTGTGCTTTGGAGAGCATCATGCCGGCTTCGCTTGCGACAGCGATGAATTGAAATCCTTCCTCGCGGCGGCGTATGGCGGAGGCCACATCTGGAACATGAATGCCGGACGCGACTCCATACTTTTTACCGACTTCCTGAAGGTGTTTGAGAGCGTCGATAAACTCCTGTTTGTCACTGTCCCAGCCGGGTTTTTCACCCATGGATTTCAACAGGTCATTGGGTCCGATAAAAAAGGCGTCAACGCCGGGCACGCTTAAAATCTCGTCTGCATGCTCGATGGCTTTGACATGTTCGAGTTGGAGCACGAGCAGCACTTCTTCGTTGGCGCGTTCGTAATAGGTCGCAGGATCGGTTTGGTAACTGATCGCGTGCAGCATGCCTCCGACAGATCGTGATCCTATTGGCGCGTAGAACGTGGAATCGACGGCTAGCTCTGCATCTGATTTGCTGCAGATCATCGGCAGAATGACACCCCAACCACCATTATCCAACACGCGCTTGATGTTCTCTCCTGTATTCCAGGCCGGACGGGCCAGTGGAACGGTGTTGGTGCCGGCGATGGCGGAATAGCAGAGGGAGGCGGTTTCCACGCCGATGGGCATGTGTTCGATGTTGAGGTTGAGCCAATCGAATCCGACGTTGGCCATCAACATGGCGGTGGTGGGATCCGGGAGCGATAACCAGGTGCCGATGCTGGCTTCGCCGCGTTTGAGTTTGGCTTTGACGTGATTGGTTTTCATGTCGTTGTAATAAAGTCGTTGTGTTGCCTGTTTACTTGAGTTGGGCGCGAAGTTGGGGTTGATCCAATACGCCGGCATTGACGAGTAACTTTGGCCGACGACCTTCCATCAGGTCCACGATTGCTTCCGCTGCCGCCAAACTGACGCGTTCGCCCGTTTCCTTGCTGCTGGAGGCCTGGTGAGGGGACATGAGCAGATTGGGTGTGGTGCGGAATGGATGGTCGGCGGGGAGCGGTTCCTTGATATAGGCATCCAAAGCCGCGCCGGCAATCCAGCCTTCTTTGAGAGCCTGAACCAAAGCCGCTTCGTCGACATGTGCGCCACGGGCGGTATTTACCAGCAAGGCTTCCTGTTTCATGGACTTCAATTGCTCGGTGCCGATCATGCCTTTGTTTTCCTCGGTCAAAGCGGCATGGATGCTGACGAAATCACTTTCCTTGAGCAACGTGTCGAGATCCACGAAATCCACACCCATCGCCTTGGCATCAGGATGAGGCATGACATCGTAGCCCAACACCCGCATGTCAAAACCCGAAGCGCGCTTGGCGACGGCCCGCCCGATGCGTCCGCAGCCGATGATCCCCAGTGTTTTCTGACCCAAATCGACACCCCACTCGACCGCCCAACCACCTTCGCGCATGGTTTGATGGACGCTGTGGGTGCGACGCGCCATGGTCAGGAGCAGCGCGAAGGCGTAGTCAGCTACCGCTTCGTCCAAAAGACCGGGGGTGTAAGCGACCGGGATTCCGGCAGCTGTGGCGTCCGGCACATTGATGGAATCGTAACCGACGCCCCAACGCGAAATGATCTTCAAGTTGCTGCCTTCGTTCGAAGCGAAAACATCCGCGTTATATGCGTCCGGACTGCAGAGTACTGCATCGTGTCCGCTCAGTTGTTCCAATAATTCGCTGCCCGAGAGGGGACCCCATTTCGGAGGAATGGTCACCTCGCAACCCTTGGATTTCAAAAACTCGATCGCGGGTTTCCCCACCACCTCAAATGTCCGTGCCGTTATCAATACTTTCCATGCCATGGCCGCCCAGTGTAGGACTCCCCATTAAACGTGCAAGGATCGTTTGGGGGGGAATTGGCGAATTGAATTGAATAAGAATCTTGTGTTCCTGAAGCACCAGGCGCGTCGTCATATTATGCATGTGTGGTTTCATTAATCATCATAAGGTTGGATGAAGATACGGCAGCACCGCTGGATGCCACTGCATGTCACATGGGACAATCCGAGAGTGATATTGTATGTAATCTCATACAAAGAGAGTTTTCTCATAAAGAGAATGGTTTGGAAGCGATGTCAGATTGTGTTGGAGTGCTTGCAGATGCTCCTGCTGATCTCTCCACGAACAAGAAATACCTTTGGTCACCGATATCTCGATGACCAATTTGGAGTGCGGTGTGCAGCACCGCTTTGGATACCGTGGGTAACGTTGTGGTATACTTATCCCCGCACCTTCCTTTTTGCGGGGTATGAACCGGCGGGGTATAGGGAAGTCTCGCAATCATCCGGCTTGACTAACCAAGTTAGTCCGATAAGGTGTAAACTATGGAAACGGTTGGGATACACGAAGCCAAGACTCATTTTTCCAAGCTCATCCAACGTGCTTTGGCAGGAGAAGAGATTGTCATTGCTCGAGGTAAACAACCTCTGGTGAAACTGACACCCGTGGAAGGGGCGCAGCAAAAAAGAGAACTTGGACGATGCAAGAATCTGGTCAAATACGTTGCTCCGGATTTTGATGAACCTTTGGAAGAGTTTGAGTCCTTCATGAGATGAATTATCTGTTGGATACGCATGTTATGCTCTGGTTGTTGACGGATCCCGATGAACTGGGCATCACCTCCCGCAGTATCATTGAAGACGGGGAAAATGTGCTTTACTGGAGCGCCGCCAGTTTTTGGGAACTCACCGTCAAATTGTCACTGAACAAACTGGAATTGAGTTCTGATTGGATCGATCAGTTGGAGAAAGAAAAAAAACTCAATCGCATTCAGGATCTTCCGGTTCATTGGCATCACTGTCGCCAGAACGAACGTCTTCCATGGCATCATCGGGATCCGTTTGACCGGCTTCTCATTTGTCAGGCCTTGATAGAAAACCTGACCTTGATCAGCAAAGACCGCAAATTCAGGGAATACTCCGTTCCGGTAGTTTGGTAGTCATTGCCGGATGCTTTAGAGAATCATTTTGGTATTCTCTTCGCAAAATCTCACTCCTCATCTCCAAACCCGGACATACGATCCGTTAGAGCGTTGGACTGCCCATTGAGGGAAAGCACGCTCCGATTGAATGCGCATCCTATCCGGAGTGGCGCTCAACACGCACGCACCAAAGAGCAACAGCGTTGAACTAACTTCTGGGACATTCTGAATCACATTGATTGGTCGAAAGTGGTTTTTTTTCTTGCTTTGGTGTATTATGTGAAGTAATACACCTAACACACAAAGCGATGTTGCCTTTTGAAATCCAGTTGAAACATGGGACGCCTGTTTACGAGCAAGTGCTCTACGCGTCGAAGAAGGCGATTGTTTCCGGTCAGTTGCAGCCGGGGGAAGCTTTTCCTTCGGTGCGGGCCATTTCGAAGGAACTGAAGGTCAACCCAAATACCGTGCAGAAAGCGGTGACGATTTTGAAGCAGGAAGGATTCCTGGAAGTCCAGCCGGGCATCGGAACCATCGTGGCCAAGTCGGCACGATTGAATCCCGAGCAACGTGAAAGCCTGCTGGAAGGGGAACTCGAAGGGCTGGCCTTGAAGGCCAAGGAACTGTCTCTCTCGCTCGACGAAGTGATCAAAGCGCTCCGCAAACATTGGAAGGAATTGTAATCATGTCCAACAACTCACCTGTAATCGAAACGCACCAATTGACCCGACGTTTCCGGCGATTGGATGCCGTCCATGAACTGGACCTGACGGTTCGCCAAGGCTCTATCCACGCCTTTCTCGGACCGAACGGTGCGGGTAAAACCACGACGATACGGATGTTGCTCAACATCATGCGACCGAATTCCGGAGAAGCAAGCATCCTGGGAGTTTCGAGTAAAAAACTAGGGCGGCGTGATTTCGAAAAGATTGGGTACGTTTCCGAGAACCAACAGCTTCCTGTATGGATGACCGTATCCCAACTGATGAATTACCTGCGTCCTCTGTATCCAACATGGGACAGTGATTTTGAGCAGAAACTCCTTCACGACTTCGAACTGCCCGCCGATCAAAAACTCAAGCATCTCTCACGCGGCATGCGCATGAAAGCGGCCCTGGTGGGAGCGCTGGCATTTCGTCCGCGTTTGTTGGTGCTGGACGAACCCTTTGCCGGATTGGATCCGCTGGTGCGCGAGGAGTTCCTGGAAGGTTTGATCGAACTCACCGACCAGGAGCAGTGGACCATTTTCCTATCCTCTCACGACATCGATGAAGTGGAACGATTGGCCGACGAAGTTTCGTTGATCAATCATGGACGGCTGATGTTGTCCGAATCCGTGGAGAGTTTGCTGAACCGGTTTCGTAGCATTTCGTTCACCCGATCCATAGAAAACGGTTCCATGGACGATGCATCTCAAGATTGGATGAACCTGCAACAAAGTGGCAATCGAGTTAGTTTTGTGGAATCCAAATTCGATCCAAACGAAACCGAGGCCAACATCCGTAAACAATTTGACGCCACCCAGGACATCACCATTGAAAAACTCACCCTCAAGGAAATCTACCTGACCCTGGCCCGCCACCTCAAAAACCTGCAACCAACAACCCATTGATGAACCATGCACGCACTTAAATTCATCTGGCATCAATTCCTGGCCGATACACGACGGCATTTTTGGTTCATTTTAGGGTATGGAGGTATTGTGGCGGTGTTTGCTTGGATCAATGGGACATCCATGTATGAACACTCGTTTGATGTGATGGGTAATTCGTGGATAAAAGATATACAATTGTTTCATCTGCTCATCACTCTTTTTCCCGCGGGATTAATGGTTTCGTTTTTAGTATTTGCGGACCCGGTGGATGCCCCGGATGCCTTTTGGCTGACGAAACCTATCAGCGGAATCTGCATGGCAGGTGGCAAATTACTTTGGGTTTTGGTTTGGTTGATTGGTATGCCCTTCCTGGGAGAATGTCTTGCCATAACCGTGCTAGGAGGATGGGATAAGTTACCTTATATCGCATTCGACTTCATTGGTTTGAGGGTGATGGTTTTTTTGATGGTATTTGCTCTGGCTTCCTTGACGAATCAACCATCCTATTTTGTGATCGGATTGATTGTATCGGTTTTGTTTACAGGTATTTCGATAGGTTTTGCTCACGGATTTTTTGATGCAAGTCGATTGCCCAACCACGCTCAAGTAGCGCTTACTAACGCGATTGGAGGGTTGATGATCATAGGCTCACTTGGGGTGAGTGTGGTGCAGTACCAATGGAAGAAAACGTTGTTCCTGGGTATCCCGCTCTCTATGGGTGTTATTCTATGTGCAGCAGTTCTTGATTTGCAATCGATCGACTTTTCTCATTCTAAAGAAATCTCTGAAGAAAGTCCGTTTTCAACATTGGAGTTGTCAGTCAGTGACGCTCAAGTTGAACGCGGTAAACGTACCTTGGATGGAAGGGAACCTTCCCATTTGAATTTGGTATTTAAATTGGAAAACATTCCTCCCATGGGAAGTGCCGGAGTGGTGGATGTGGATCTGAGTATTCAATCAGCTCAGAAGGGGCTAAAACAAAAGCACATCTCCCGGTTGATAACCGTTTCACCAAAGCCAAATGTAGATTCAACCGCGAGAGTGATCTCAAGTAAGCTATTTCAGCCACTCCACGATAACATTAGGAGACATCTTGAAGGGCAAACACCCATGATGCTCACACCATGGTATGTTCATTTGAAATACACTCTTCCGTCTGATGAGGAGCTTGAGTTTGGAAACAATATGATTATTCGTGGATTGGTTCGTGTTGATTGTTACGAATATGACGAGTTTGGAAGAATTCCAATAGGTCCGCAAATGAGAGCTGCTGTTAGAGGTGGGGATGGCCAAATACATGAGGCAGTGTTTGAACATGAAGGAACTCGGCTTCGATTTGCTTGGTCGCGCCATTATGATCGCTCATCTTTTATTTCTGGTTTTGTGCGCCACTTGTCCGCCACGACTGATCCGAATAATCTCGACCTTAGGACTTCTCAAAATTATGCGGTGAGTCAGTGGCACTTTTTGTTTCGAAACTCCGAATCCAATGAGATATGGCATAATCCAGAATATGGGAATGGATTTGGCTGTCATCAAAGCCCATGGAGTTCCATCCACCTGAGCCAATCCGGGATGCACGGTCCTCGACGGGCCGACTACGATGAATTGGTAGCCTTCCGAGCAAGGTATGTTGGGCGAAAGGCATTCAAATTTGAAATTTCTAATCTGAACAACTTCACGAACCCATGAAAATCATTCTACATCAATTCAAACAAGAGTTTTTAGCTCATCGATGGGCGCTTGTGCTTTGGTTGATACTTTTGGCATTGCAACTGACTTGTGTGCTGACTGGTTTCTGGGGAACTTTTTTCCAATCCAATGGTGCAGGCGTTGATCTTGGGTTATTTCGGCTAGTAGAGGTGGCGATTGGTATTTGTGTGGTGACAATGACGGCATCTTTTGCCATGACCGATCCTCCCATGAATCAGTGTGCACACTGGCGAGCCTTGCCTATCCGTTCTTCAGATCTATTACTATCAAAACTGATTGCAATCCTCGTCTTCATGGTTTTGCCACTCTTTGTTGTGCGCTTGATTTGCTTATGGTGGATTGAAGCTTCTCAATGGAGCGGTGCTGGCATCATGGAATGGATGAGTTATTACCCCGCATGGCTGTTGCTTGGATTCGGAGCGGGAGCCGTGGCCGGTAATTGGAAACGATTTTCCATCACGACCGTGATGTTTTTACCAGGCCTTATCTTATTGAGTATCACATTGACCTCAATGACGGGTGGAGGTGCGCGAGGAGGATACACACCTTTTATTTACAATCTGCAGCGCGGTCTTTCGCAATGTATTGAGAACAACGTTTTTTTACCAGGAGCGTGTAGTGTGATCCTGTTACGTTATTTTACGCGCGTGTCTGGATTAATGATCGCTTTGGTTTTTGGAATAGTGGTGCCTTTGTGTGCCTGGCAATTTCCGGTTCAAACCATCTTTAGTTATGTTCCTAAAAGTAAAACGGAGGCCATGATACAGGATAAAACCATTGAAGTTGAATATGCATTTCCCGAGAATCATTGGTCTGTAGAGTCTGGGGATAAGATTCATCTTAGTGGGAATTCACCTTTTGCAGGTTGTAGATTGGATGGACTGAACCAGGATTTTCTTCTTATACCAGAATATGTCCGAGCCGAACTGCTTGGCGTATTCAAAGGGAATCCTGGAGTAACCAATCGTTTTGGATCCAGCTGGAGTTATCCGAGTGAGCGGGATTTTTTTGTGCTTGGAAATGATCCAGCCGTTGGTAGTTCCTATTCATTGGCAGAGCGTTATTTTGTTTATCCGAAATTGGAACCCAACTACGACATGCTCAATCCACCGATCAATCAGGAGTCTGGTTTTCATTTCTGGTATCTTGATCAAGCGATTATTCAAAAGTTGGATCCCCAAAAAACATCGCTGCAAACAAAATGGACAGTAAAGCCATACCGTATCGAAACTTTGGGTGATCTGGAACTGGATCATGGATCTTCCCTTGCCAAGAATGGCATGACTATTCGACTGGTAGCGTGGCTTGCCGACCTGGAGGACTGCACACAGATTAAACTCTACACCATGGGGCCCATTTTTCCAACCGGTTCTGATGATCATGATCCCAGGTGGGGCATGGGAAACTTGCGATTCATGTTAGTCAACGAAGACGTCAAACAAGTCTGTGCGCCTTCTATCATACCGGCCTGCTCAGGAATGCAAACCGTGTGCAACGTAGGCTACAGATCGGTGGTGCTTACCTTTTCAATGCCTGATACTGAATTAAAAACCAATCCGCTGCCTGCGGATTGGTTGGCAAATGCCAAACTCAGAGTTTTCCGCATCATTCCTGGTGCTTCGACTCATGTGGATGATATTATCCAAGAGGTGAACATTGTAGATTTACCGGTTATCCCAAGGCCGGATCCTGCTGATGTAGACTATCGCTGAGGCTGAAGCTGGGTGGACCCTTCCATCTGATCATTCCTTTGAAGAACATGCAAGTTTTTCAATCGCCCTCTGGAGTGCTCTGAGACATCGGAGCTCTGGATCCGGTCCGAATACCCACGCGCATACTCATCTCAACTCACAATCCAACACCCCACACCTTGCCAAAAGGGTAAATGACCACACAGAATAATCCTTCGCACACAAAGTTGTCGCAAGGTGTCCAAAACGCTGATACCCGCAGGTTCTCCAGAATTGCATCAGCAAATCAATCATTCTCGACAAGGAAAACGCCGTCTTGCCTAAAGCTTTGGGGTGAGGAGTAGGTTCCTTTGAAGTCCGGAGCTTATCTTTGCGAGGGAACCAAATCCAGAGCTCCGATGCCTCGGAGCATTCCAAAATGCGATACTGACTGCGGTTGCTTGATGCCGCTTTGGATACGATCCGCCCACGCAGTTGGTATTCGAATACTACAGACGCGAACTTTTACTCTGGCTGGGCCCACAAATAGTAGATGGATTGTGGAGGGCAGTAGGACATAACAACCTTTCCTGGACGTATCCAAGGCTGTGTCGAGCCACAGCATTCCAAAATGCGCTTAGGTTATACGAGGGCAGAAGGTGTTCGAATTTTGGTCCGGTCGTTTTTAAATCAAGCATGCAAATTTAACATCCAATGTTTAATTTGCATGGTTTACCTCAATGGTAGTCCCACAATTCGGTAGAACGCCTGTTCATCCTGGAGCACGGGTAGGGTGCGGGTGATGGGGTGTCCGGTTCCGGTGATGGTGTCTTCCGTGATTGCTTGGGTGGTCGGGTTGAGATCAGTGAGTCGCTCGAGTAGGTAGCTTGCTTTTTTAAAGGTCGGAAAGGTGATGCTCAATGCGTCATTGACTGGGGTGGCAATGCTGATTTCTGTGGCGTCAGGCAAGCCTTGTTCAGCCACTTTGATTTCGAATATCCAGGGCCAGAGTTTGCCGGTTACAAAGAGGCGATCAGTTACCGCATCATAGGCGATGCCATTCAACACGGCATCCGCGTTTCCCAGTGATTGCCAGTCGAAGATGCCTTCCAGGTCGATCCATGCCAGCACTTCACCGGTGTCTGGTGAGATGCGGGCGATGCGATCGGTTTGCCATTGGTTGGCCCAGATCTCACCGTTGATCCATTCGAGTTCGTTCAAGTTTCGGACCGGAGTGTTATCATCAGTGACCGTGATGTTGCTGAGGAATGAAAAGTTGGTCGGATCGCGGAACGTGATGGAGGAACTGCCGTTGCTCATGACGAATCGTTTACCGTCAAAAGTGAGTCCCCATCCCTCGCCTGCGTAACGAATGGAACCAACTTGATCGAAGGATTCCAGATCGTAGATGAAGGCGATTCCGTGACGCCAAGTGAGTTGAACGATCGCATTGCCCGCCACCGCAACTCCTTCGCCGAAGTATTGAGCTGCCAAAGGAATTTGGCGGTTGACTGTTCCTGTTCCAACATCGACCAGGCGCAGGGAAGATCTACCGTAGATGCCTGTGCCTTCGATGAACTTTCCGTCTAGAAAAACCAAGCCCTGGGTGTAGGCATCGGGATCATGTGGAAGCCGACGGGTGACTTTGAATGTCTCCTGCCTGGCGGCGGCATACAGGTTGGCTGAACCTTCCAGATATAGAAAGAAGGCAGCCAGTAACACTGCATTGAAATGCGCGAAAACCGATTGCATCAAATCATCCAATCACGATCCGGGCGTGAGCGAAGGCCATTCGCGTCCGAGTCGTTGATAAAGGTGTCCGTGTTTGGATCGATCCGCAAGGTGCGTCCGAGGATCCACGAGATGGCGGCGGCATGACATGCAATGTGGGAACGGCGCATCACGGTGGCGTTGGCTCGGGTAGTACCGCGCGAACGGATGGCATCGAAGAAATCGCGGGCATGACTGCTGACGCCGAGTCCGTTGACGCGTTCCAGATTTCCGACGAGTTCCTGGTAACGGGATGAGGGGTTCACCACAATCTCCCCGCTGTCACCGGTTTCCACCCAGCCTTCATCGCCAACGAACCTGACAGGACAAGTGCCGAGCCGGGTGATGTAATGTGGTGAGCGATCGCCAAAAGGAGTTTTAAGGAAATCCAAAACCAGTTTTACGCCATTGGCATAACGACAGATGATCTTGTCATCATGCGGTTCGTATTCGACCGGCATGGTATCATCCGCATTATTGGCGGCCTGGCAGAGGTCCAGGGTATGCGCGCCCCAATCGAGCAACGCGCCACCCGAATCAAAATCCCATTCGCGGCGCCACCGGCCGTTAACGTATTGTTGGTTGAAGGGACGCCATGCTGCGGGGCCCAACCACATGTTCCAGTCACAGACTTCAGGTTCGGGCTGGGGTTCGGCAGGTAACCATGTATTTTGAAGCACGGGTTCGTAGATCGAAGCGTGCATGGTGTGGATCTTTCCCAGCTTTCCGCTCCGGGCGATCTCAATCGCTTTTTGGAAATTGAGGATGCTGCGACGTTGGGTGCCGGCTTGAAATACACGCCCTTGTTTGAGAATGGCGGTTTCCAGTTTTTGACAGGCATCGATCGTGATGCCGCAGGGCTTCTCGCTGTAAACATCCTTACCCGCCTCCGCTGCCAGAATCGAGGCGGAGGAATGCCAACGATCGCCTGTGGCAATCAAGACCGCATCGATATCCTCGCGTGCCAACAGATCACGAAAATCATGGTAAAGAACGCAATCCGTGTTGCCGTAGAAGTCATCCACCTTTTGTTTACCTTGTGAACGGCGTGAGGCCTGCACGTCGGCGATGGCCACACATCGTACGTCGTCCCATGGAAGCATGCCATCCAGAACCGTCCGACAACGTGGTCCGATGCCGATAACGCCCAGATTGATCCTGCTGTTGGCTCTGGTGCTGCTCACGGTTCGACAGGCAGTCGAGGAAAGGATGGCAGCTGCCGCAGTGGCCGTCTGGATAAATTGTCGACGGGTCCGGGTGGTACGCTTGGGGTTGCTCAATTCTGGCATATCGTCACTTTATCTCCACCCAACCTCAGGTCAATTCAGGAATCGCACGCCACTGATGGCAGAGACGTTCGATTCAACATCCGCTCACTACTTTAAATGTAAAACTGGGTCTTGCAAAACAGCTAAAAGGTGTCAGAGGATCATGGCGATGATGAAACGTCTTTATTTGGATTTGCTTTCTCTCGGAGGATTCTGCGGGAGCTTGATGTTTTCATGTTGGGCGCAAGTGCCTGCGAACCCCGTCTCCATATCTCGAGATGGGAATCAGTTGAGTATCGATTTTGATGGCCGCCTGGAGACGTCCGCTTCCGTCGACGGCCCTTGGGTGGTGGTTGCCACTGAAGATCATCCTTTTGTTCTGCTGCCTGGTGATTCCATGGCTTTTTTCAGAGTTGTCCCGGAGGGTGGGCAGGGGATTTTCGACATTCAGGAAGTGACGCATCTGGTTTTGGAAGGGCCGTTACAGGAATATTTCGATTTGGCTTTTGCCGGTATCCCTGATGGAATTTTTCCACCAGTCAGGGAGAAGCCGTATTTTGAGGGATCATTAACTTATGAAGGGCTTGTGCTGCCCGTAAAAATGCGTGTGCGAGGAAATTCCAGCTTGCAGGAATGCCCGTTTCCAAAACTCAAGATAAAGATATCGCGTGAAGTAAGAGATGGGACGCCGTTTGAAGATGCCAGAGAGTGGAAGATTGGTTCGCATTGTGCAGAAGGCGGGCAGGGGAACATCGGTCGATTGCGCCATGAACGGGCTACCTTTCGTGAAGCTGTGGTTTATGAAGCGATGGAAGTTTTGGGCTTTATCAGCCCCCGTGTGCGACGTCTCCACATCACGTATCATGATACGAGTGAACTCGGGAATGCCGAACGGACGGGGTGGAGCCTGACCCGGATGGGTTTCATGTTTGATCACGTCGAAGTGACCGCTGAAAGATTGAATGGCAGAGCCTTGGAAGATGAGGAGGTGGCGGCATTAGGTGACGCCCGCTTCGCACCCTTGCTCATCGCCGAATTACAGCTGTTTCATGCACTGATCGGAAACTGGGATTACGCATTATCCGAAGATGGAAAAGGGTTATGGAACACCGAGGTTGTGGAACTGTCCGACAAATCACTGAGGCCAGTGGCGGGAGATTTTGACTTGTCCAGTTGGGTGACAGGAGCTGTTCGTGTCACGGCTCCGCGGGATTTTCTGCCGGATCTGGAAGATATCGAGCGACACTTTCGTTATGAACTGGATCGTATTCGTACGGCCTATGGACCGGATTTGTTTAGCGATGCCACCCAACGATTTCTCGGATTCCGTGAAGCATTGGAACACCTGATTGCCGTCGCGGAGATCGATGAAGAAGGCCGGGAGTTCATGCGTCAGCATGTCGCCCTATTTTATGATTTGATCGAAACGGATGGAAGGTAGAACATTTCGTCCAGACGCGAACCCTTGTGGCATCCATACCCTGCACTTTATCAATCAATGGATAAGCAATAGTAGCAAGCTTCCACCACCGCCCCGTCGTGGCATTTGAAAGTCCGGATATCACAAGGGTGCGCCTCGAGACGAGCCGACCTTCCTTTGGGTGCTTGACCGTTCCAAAGTCACCAGAGTTTGAGTTCCTCGCGCAGCCGTTCCATGGGGAGGCCGACGACGTTGGTGTAGGATCCGAAGATTTCGCCGATGATCCATTCGCCGTGTTCCTGTATGGCGTAGCCTCCGGCTTTGTCGAGGGGATTGATCATGGAAAGGTATTCACGAATGTTTTGGTCGTTGAGCTTTTGGAATCCGACGTGGGTCGTTTCGGAAAACAGCTTTACTTTGAATGGTTCCAAGCTGAGCAGGCTGACTCCGGTGATCACCTGATGCGTTTTGCCTGAGAGTTTTTTCAGGAATCCGGCAGCTTCCTGAAGATCTTTGGGTTTGGCAAATGTTTTGGATGCGAGCGCCACTACGGTGTCTGATCCGATCACCAATGCCTTGGGATGGTTTTTGGCCACGGCCAACGCCTTGCGATGGGCATTGGTCTTTGCGATTTCATTGGGCGTGAGGTGCCGGGAGGCGGTTTCCTCAATTTCCGCCACCTCACATTCAAAATTTGCCATCAAGCGTTTCAGCAGCATACGACGTCGAGGCGATTGAGAGGCAAGGATGATCTTGGGCTTTTGTTTCATTGGATGGATTTTTCGAAGGCATGAATTTTTAGTTTGAAGGCCTCGTCGTCCAGAACGGGTTGCAGCAGGTCAATCTTGGGCGCTGACTGGAGCTGAATCCAGGATTTACAACCGGCGTAGGAGTCGTGCATGGGAATGTTCGACGGTTTGGGCAAGGCAAAGGTTCGCACCAGCAAGGCGTGGAGGCAGTTACGATCGCCGGACGTCATGCGTTTGATCAGTACCTCGTCTTTCCAGATGTGCTGACCGCGCAGCCGTGCGATCTGTTCGATGCCGTTGAGTTCTATGTGTGTGACCACCTCGCAGGCATATTGGATGCTTGCTTTATCCTGATCGACTTTCAACGACTTCGCTGGCCATGCTTTGGCTGCGTCCGCCACCACCATGTCCCGCTGTTGATGAAACTGGGTCGGAAACAGCCAAAATTTGCGATGCTTGATTTCGAACCCATGTTCTCCTTCATCAATCCCGCCTTTGCGCATGATCACGATTTGATCCCCACGACCGATGGCCTCAACAACCACTGCCCATTCCTTGAATGCTGCATCCATACTTTCTCACAATGTAAGAACATTTTTCGCAAATGCAAATTTTCGCATGAATCGACCTATTAAAATGCGACGTTCGAGTACTAGTTTAAAATGCGAGTCCCGGATGAAGCTTGATTGAAATCAGCGTCTTGCTCCTGTTTGATTTTTGGTGACATGACATCTACCGAAGCTTGCATTGCATTGAACATGTTGGAGAAGGTCGGGCCTATCCGGTTTCGGCACATGTTGGAACAGTTGGGCGATCCGGTAAGCATCCTGAAAGCCCCGGCGGACAAACTTGCAAGAGTTCAAGGTGTCGGACCTGATACGGCTGAAACGATTGCGGACTGGGAAAACCGTATTGATTTGACCAGGGAGTTGGAACGCATTGAGGACTACGACTGTTTTGTAGTGACGGCAGCGGATCCCATTTATCCGAACGCGCTGAAGGAAATCTATGATCCGCCCATCGTTCTGTATGTTCAGGGAACGCTGGAGGAGAAAGATCATCACGGAGTGGCCATGGTGGGTTCCCGCATGACGACGCCCTATGGCTTGGACACGGCGCGAAAGCTCGCTTTTCAACTTGCCCACGCCGGAGTCACGATGATTAGTGGGGGCGCACGCGGGATTGATACCGCGGCCCATCAGGGTTGTCTGAGAGGCGGTGGTCGGACGATCGCGGTGGTTGGGTGTGGTTTGGATATCATTTACCCTTCTGAAAACCGGTCCTTGTTTGAAAACATCACCAGGCAGGGTGCAGTCATCACCCAGTTTCCCTTCGGTCGAAATGCGGATCGTCAGACCTTTCCGATTCGCAACCGGATCGTGGCGGGTATGTCGCTTGGAACAGTCGTCATCGAAGCCAACAAAACCAGCGGGGCACTGATCACGGCCAACATGGCGGTGGATTATGGACGACAAGTCTTTGCTGTTCCAGGTCGGATTGATTCCCCGCGGAGCAAAGGGTGTCATGCTTTGATCAAGAACGGGGCCAAGTTATGTGAAAGCGTGGAGGACATTCTGGGAGAATTTGAATACCTCTTCCCGGCCCCCGCAAACTCCGCGCAACCAGATCAAGCATCCCCCGCCACCATGCCAGTCAGCGAAGAAGAAGCCGTCATATGGCGATTACTGGAAGCCAACGAATGTCACATGGATGAACTGATCCGTGGGAGCGGCTGGCCGGCGGAGAAAGTATCTGTCCTGCTGATGGCCATGGAACTGAAAAGCTTGGTCAAACGGCTGCCAGGTCAAGTTTACCGACAGGGTGGGAAATAATGGTATATACTTTCTGATCAAACGAAGTTCTCGCTATGGTTATAGAGGCGAAAAATGGTTCAGTGGTATATCATAATTAGTCGCTTATATTATCGACCATATTCCTATCACAGGAAGGCTAGTAACGAAAATGCGACATTCGGTCTTAAAAACCGACATCCTGACTAAATGTTTCATTTTTTATAGAATTTTTGACCTCCTTCTTAAATTTTTTACGCATTAACACATTAGGGTAACGTGGGTATTTTACTCGACATGTCTGGTTCCACTAATATCGCCATTGAGAGAATATTTGAAAACGAATATGAACAAACAACCGATTCAAAATCAAACTGAGATCTACCAGAACTTCATCGCAACTTGGCCGCCATTCATTTGGATTGTTTTAATGGTCGTGGCTATTTGTGGTTCTACAATATCCAGGGCGCAAGATTGTCCGACCATTGGGGCCACGTGGACCATTCTGGATGAGGATCGACTTCAACGTTATTTCACCAATGGGTTGGGTGTCGAATGTTGTCTTCATACCTTGAGCGTGAGGGTGATTTATACGTTGGATGGAGGGGATTATGTGGATGTTCACGGTGCTATTATTCGAAATGATTCCACTGGTGTGGAGAGTGGTGATACTACGCTGACCATTTATGCATTTGGACATGAGCAGGCCGTAGCGCGAGTCGGAGGTCCTGGAACGGCAGGCCCTGGCCCTAATACACTTGTGAGGGTGATGGCAACCGATGTGGGAGGGGTATTGGGTGGCACCTGTAATGGGATGTATGGTTCGGGTACCTATTGCAATGCCGGTAATGTTTTGGTGATTGATAATGGTAGTGTGAGTATGCGCCTCAGTTTCGGCCAAAGTTCTTTGTTGGATGGCCCAGATGTGCACAAGGGCCTCCTATGGACTAGGGAAGAGCTTCCTTCACCGTTACTAACTTCACCCAGATCCCTTAATTATGCTCTCCCAGAGGATTCGAATGTAGATGTTGTGCGGCAGGAGGATTTGACTCTACGCCAACTTCGTGGTGAAGACGGCCTGTTGGATATTGTGCCCATTGACGCCTTTGGCTATGAGCTTCGACTGTATGCTCCCGAAGCAATTACCGGTTGGAATGGAGATACTTACGAAGTGGATGCTCCTCCGCACTACTTTTGGAAAGTATTCAATCCAGATCGAGAGCCATCCAACGAGCGCTTGCGTATTGAGGAGCATGTCCTGGGGATGGGGGAAGACACGCCGCCCATCACACATGAATATGTCTGGTCCGAACCCGACCAGGCATGGACGCTGACCAAGGGAGACGGATTGACCCAGGATCGCAAACATGTGCGATGGAATGAGGATCGCACTCGAAAAACCGAGCTGCAAGAAATCCTTGATCCCAAAACCGGAGAAGTGGTGCGACGTATACAACGCATCTATGGCAAACCATTTCCAAATGATGGCCGAATGGTCCTTCTTAGTGAGATTAAAAATCCTGGTCCTGAAGAGGAACGTACCGAACGGGTGTATATCTCTGATCCAAATGCCGCAGGTTATGGCCACCTGAAATCCGTGATCTATCCTGATGGCAATTGGCATATCTACGAATATGACAAACAAGGAAGGCGTATCAGGGAGTATGGCCCCTGGCTTAACCAAGCTCCTACAACCGATGTCACCAAAGCACGCGTTATTCATTTCAGTTATAAAGCGCCCACAGGAAGCTTCGATACTGGCCATGAGTCTGCTCGTCCTCGTCTCATTTTAGAAACTATTCAGGGCAAGGAGGTGACTCGCACTTATCACTTGTATTCCGAAACTGAGCATTGGGAAATTCGTTGTGCGCAGGAGGGAGCCGAGTGGAATGATCCAAGTAATTTGGTGACCAAAACATTCCGAATCTTCGATGGCGTGTTCAAGAACGAATTGACCCGGATCGAATATCCCGACGGAACAGTTACACTTTATGAGCATGCTATTGAAGGGGAACATCGTATCCGGACCGTCATGAGCGGTGTGTTGGACGAGAAGAGTGAAAAAATTACTCAAGGTACACGCACCCTGTCCATTCGGGGGGCAGCAGGAGAGGATCTGGAACATCGGGTTGAGGACATCGGTACGGATGAAATCAAAGACCGCATAGTATTCAGCGAACATGACGCCTTCCATAGGCCCGAGCGTAAAGATTTCCTGGACGGAACGTACGAAAAGATCGTCCACGGATGTTGCGGCCCCGAACAACGACGTGATCGTCAAGGCCGATGGACCAACATTGTTTACGATGCACTCAAACGTCCGATCTATGAGATTACATCCAAAGAAATGAAGGTCAATCGATTCAATGCAGCAGGTGATTTGTTGCGTGTGGAGCGACTCAACAAGAACACTCAAGATTTGGAAACATTAGAGGAAAATGAATATGATCTCCGCGGTAAAAAACGCCGCATTATGGATAGGGGAAGGAATACACAAACTAACTTTTCCAGTGACCTTTTGGTAAGCACTGACATCCAAGCCGACGGTGAAACGCGCAGTGAACACACAGCCCGAGATGGTCAACTACTCGAGATCAGTGGAAGCGCGGTGCATGGAGTTCGTTTTGAATACGCCATTGAGCGAGATGGGCCACATTGGGCACGAACAACAAAAAAGATCAAACTCGATGACAATGGCAGGGAGACTCAGGAATGGAACAAAACATTTCGGGATATGCTTGATCGCCGCTATAAGACCGAACGCGCTGATGGCGCCACAAACATGATTGTTTATAATCATCTGGGACAACGTGTCGCGGAAACCGATTCGGATGGAGTAACGGTTCTATATGCTTTTGATAATCAAGGTCGGCAAACAGAGAGAGCCACTGACATGAACCGTAATGGTCGTATTGACTATGCTGGCCCTGATCGTATTCAACGCACTGAGTATGATGACGTCCTGATCAAAGGTGTGCTTTACCACCGAACACGACACTATCAGTGGCAAGAACAGGAAAGTAGCAAACCCACTTTGGTCAGTGAAAACCTGGTATCCGGCAATGGATTGATCCAACAACAAACTCTCTATCCATCCCGTACAAAATGGCAAAGCACGACCACTTGGCAGGAAACGGATCCGGACAATCCGCGTCGGATCGAAACCACGGTTCACCCTGATAAAACTGAAACTATTCGGACCTTCGAACAGGACTTACTGATTAGTGAGAAAAGGCAAGATCCCAATGGTATACGAATCACCCGTGTGGATTATCGCTATGATGATCAAAATCGTTTGGTAGCTCAGACAGACGCCTTTGCTGGCACCACTGAATATGAATACGATGCCCAAGGAAGAAAAACCGCCATCATTCAACCCGCTCCGGAACCCGGTGCAGAACGTCCTGTGACACGTTATGTGTATGATGTGATGGATCGTCTTCTTACCACAACCAGACCCGACGGATCTCAGGTCCATCACAGTTACTGGCCTACGGGTGAAATCAAACAGATCTGGGGAAGTCGCCAGTATCCAGTTGCCTACGGTTATGATTATGCCGGACGAAAGACAAGCATGACCACATGGCAAGATTTTGAACATGATGAGGGCAAGGCCTTGACTCGATGGATCTATGATCCAAAAAGCGGCGAACTTGTGGCCAAACGTTTCCAAGACAATCAAGGACCCGATTACAATTACACAAACGCCGGACGTCTCAAGGAACGCATATGGGCGCGAGGTCTTCGTACGGAATACAAATACAACAACGCAGGCGAACTTGTGTTGGTGGATTATCAGGATCAAATAACACCCGACATTCGGTACCAGCATGATCGTGCGGGTAGACGCGTGGAGGTGGACCAGGGTGGTGATTATCAACAGACCATGCAATATGATAATCTTGGGAAAATGACCGGAACAAAGGTAGTGCAACCAGGATTAAAACCCCAAATGTTGATGAGACATTTTGATTGGGCAGGTCGTCCAAGTGGATATAAGTGGAATGATGGTACAAACGAAATGAATGTTAATTATGGCTACAATGCTGCTGGCCAATTAAGCCGTGTGACCGATGGGAGCCATGAAGTCACATATGATTACCTTGCAAACAGTCCACATATCGAGAAGGTTGAATTCAGAACCCATGGTCAAGAAATGATGCGAACCAAAAAAACACGTGACCGACTGGGACGCCTGTTAAGTACCACCACCCACAGAACAAGGGATGGTTCACTCTTGAGTTCACATGATTATAGCTATAATTTGGCCAATCAAAGAGTCTCCGTTGAAGGAGCCTCTGGTGAGTCATGGGCGTATGAGTATGATCCGATTGGCCAGCTTGTTTCAGGAGAGCGGACTAATAATAGTGGCGCGTTAATTGACCAATATACTTACCTGTTTGACGACATCGGCAATCGCCAAAAAGTAATGGAATCCGGCAAGGATACCGACTACGAGACCAATCTTCTCAATCAATACAAAAGCAGTAAAACCAGGAGTAAGCCGAACCGAGTGACACGGTTTCGTCACGATCCGGACGGAAATTTGTTGGAAGATGCTACATGGCGATATGAGTGGAATGGTGAAAACCGGCTGGTTGCCATGGAGGCAAAAGATGCATCCAAACGTCTGGAATTTCGGTATGACCCTCAAGGGCGCCGGATCAGAAAAAATTTTTTTGAATCGCTGAAGCGGAAAAAGGGATGGAAAGAGGCTTCCGTGATCCACTTCGTCTATGATGGTTGGAACATCTTGGCCGAGCTTGATGCAGATGGAAGACTATTAAGAAACCACCTTTGGGGATTGGATGTGAGTGGCAGCTTACAGGGGGCCGGAGGTGTTGGTGGCCTCATAGCCAGCCGAAATTATCAAGAAGAAACATCCGCCTATGCGCTTTATGATGGAAACGGGAATGTCGTTCAATATGTGGATGTGGATGAGTCTGTAGCTTTATGGAGCATGGAGTATGATCCTTCTGGAAAATTGACTAATGGAGGACAAGTTAAAGAAGCCATGAAGCACATGCCGTTTGGATTTTCGACCAAATATGTAGATGTAGAGACGGGGTATAATAATTATGGTCTAAGACATTTTGACCCCAAACTGAATAGGTGGCTATCTAGGGATCCTAGTGAAGAGGAAGGTGGGAATAATCTATACGGATTCGTAGAGAACGATCCAATTAATAACCTAGATATTATCGGGCTCTACACATTACAATGGAAGGGTGCTTGGACTCAAAGTGAAAAAAATAAAGTGACGAATGCGATTAATTCGGCGAGATCCGCGGCTGTAAGAATTATTGGAGAAGTTAATGAACTATTACAAGAGCGTATTGGTAATTGCGGATGTGCTAATGAAAAATTGAATCAACTTAAAAATCTTATGATAGCTTTAAGAAATGACATAGATTCAGGCAATAACTTGGAAATCTATCATAATACTATGGCCTCAAGCATAGTGGCGACAGCTTGGAAAAGTCCTGTGCCTTGGTTGTATGATGATGAGCTAAAACTCAACGACAATATGAACTGGGGGGGATATCAAGGGGATTCACTAAATTTTCCAAAATTAGGAGAAGTGGTATTCCATGAATTATCCCATTTGGTTGGCACGGATGATGGGGAGTCAGGCGATCCTTGGAACAATGCACATACCCTGGAAATCTTATTTGATAATCCTGTTGAGGGTTTTTCCCACTTTAAGGCAGCAGCGAAAGGGATAGGCTGTGAATAAAACGATGCGAATAATTTTGGTGACATTGTTATTGTTGATGTTATCAGCATTTTTTACATACAAGAGAGTCTACTGTATTGATCTGATGACCGGAGATAGTAAGAATGTTTATTCATTTCTTGGAATCTTTTCGTATTCGGAAATCTCGGAACGAAGTCTAATACAAACTTTTACGGACAACCGGAAATGGGAAGTCATCACAGAAAAAACAATATGGTCCAAAAAGGAATTCAGAAAAAACGGACAACTGAATTCAACATGGTCAGAGTTGATTCTACTTAATAAAATGATGACCGATCATTTCCCTGAAGATTCAAAGAAAAAAGGTGTTAGGTATCTGCAGGACGGAGACCTCCCATCAATGAAGAACCTCGTGGATGAGTTAAAGCTTTTGGAATTTACAAATGCGCCTGTTACACAATGAAGGTGGCGCATGGAAATTGGGATCGAACTGGGTGAACTAGAAAAAACGACCTTAATTGAACCTAGGCAATAAAGGGAGTGAAGTAACAGTACAAGAAAAACAGGAACGCGCCGAGGACATAGCCAATTTGCTGTCAAACAATCAAATGTGGCACTCACATGGCCGAATGATAGGGGTAGAAACCGTTAAAGGAAAACTTCGATTGAAAGTGGAAGATTACTCAACAAAGAAACATTTCCGTGAAAAGCTCAGATCATACAACGACTGCATCATTGATTACATCAACCGTCATGACATCAGATCATTCTTGCATAACAGAAGAAATTTTGGAAATTTCTGAACAAGTTTCGGAGGCGGTTCAAGTCAGTATCGCTTCACGACCGGTTCAAAGATTGGAACAAATTCAACGAGTTCGAGAAAGAATTGAAAGTCTGGAGTCGCGTGGTTTCTTGAAACGTCAGGAATTCGGATCTTGGCGCACGAGTCAATTCAAAAACCGGCACCCTTAGCTTGGTTGTTCCTTCAAATAAAATGCCCCCTCCATACCAAGTCCTGAATTTGGTGAAACCCTGATCTCGGAGTGGGGTGGCTAGTTCAGATTTCCAAAAGTCTCAGTTCCACAGCGTATGGTTGGCTTTTGGCCATGGAACTGATATGCCTGGTGAAACGTTTGCCGGGTCAGGTTTACCGGCAGGGAGGGGAATGAAACCAATTCTTGATATTGTTCGTGCAATTTACGGTGAGCTGGGGCATGGCGTTCATGGTCTAGTTATCCCGAACGAGATCGTTGAAGCAACATATCATGCCAGAAAATCCCACCACCAAAAACCAACACATCATCGACTGGGTACAGGAGATGGCGGACCTTTGCCAACCTGACACCATTTATTGGTGCGATGGATCAGAAGAAGAACGTGCCCAACTGACAGCTCAAGCCGAATCCGAAGACATTATTCAAAAGCTCAATCAGGAGAAATGGCCGGGTTGTTATTACCATCGTTCCAATCCCAATGATGTTGCCCGTGTTGAGCAGTGTACCTTTATCTGCACCGAAACGAAGGACGAAGCGGGTCCAACCAACAATTGGATGAAACCCGAGGACATGTACGAGAAACTTTATGGCATGGCCCGGGGATGCATGAAAGGGCGAACCATGTATGTGATTCCCTATCTCATGGGACCAGCCGGTTCACCGTTGTCCAAAGTCGGTGTAGAGGTGACGGATTCGATCTATGTCACTTTGAGCATGGGGATCATGACCCGCATGGGCAAGATGGCGTGTGAACATCTGGGCGATGTCAGCAAGGAATTCAATCGTGGTTTGCACAGCATGCTGGATATCAACCCGGATCGCCGTTACATCGCCCACTTTCCTCAGGACAACGCCATCATTTCTCTTGGATCCAATTACGGTGGCAATGTGTTGTTGGGTAAAAAATGTCTGGCGCTGCGCATCGCATCGTATCTTGGTCGGAAAGAGGGTTGGATGGCCGAACACATGTTGATTTTGGGGGTGGAATCGCCGGAGGGTGAAAAGACTTATGTGGCGGCCGCCTTCCCGAGCGCCTGTGGCAAGACCAATTTTGCCATGATGATTCCTCCCGAGCGATACAAGGGGTGGAAAGTCTGGACTGTTGGAGACGACATTGCCTGGATGAAACCGGGTCCCGACGGACGTTTGTATGCCATCAATCCGGAAACCGGTTACTTCGGCGTCGTGCCTGGAACAAACAACGTTTCCAATCCCAACGCAATGAAAACCATTGCCCGTGACACCTTGTTCACCAATGTGGCGCTCCTGCCTGATGGTGATATCTGGTGGGAAGGCAAGGATGGTCCTGTTCCGGAACAAGCCACCGATTGGCAGGGCAATCCCTGGACCCCTGATTCCGGGACCAAAGCGGCGCATCCCAACAGTCGTTTTGCTGCGCCAATGAAGAACAATCCCATGTTGGCCGAGGAAGTGGACGATCCACAGGGAGTCCCCATCAGCGCGATCATTTTTGGGGGACGACGCGCTACCACCATGCCGCTCGTATTCCAGGCCTTCAACTGGATTCATGGTGTGTATGTCGGAGCCACGATGGGATCGGAAATGACGGCCGCTGCGGTGGGAGGTGCGGGTCAGGTGCGTCGGGATCCGATGGCCATGCTGCCGTTTTGCGGTTACAATATGGGTGACTATTTTGCCCACTGGCTGGAAATGCGGCATCTCATCAAGAAACCGCCCCGTATATTTCACGTCAACTGGTTCCTGAAAGACGAGGATGGCAAGTTTCTGTGGCCTGGATTTGGGGAGAACATGCGAGTGCTTAAATGGATGGTCGATCGTTGTCGTGGGCGGGCCAATGCCGAAGAAACAACACTCGGTTGGGTACCGGACGAAGGGACGTTCGACTTGGAAGGTATGGAAGCATTCAATCAGGAAGATTTCCACAAACTTCAATACATCGATACCGAGAAGTGGCGTAATGAAGTCATTTCACAGGACGAGTTATTCATGAAGTTATATGCCCATTTACCCAAAGAAATGATCTTCCAGCGCGAGCTGCTGGTATCGAGGCTTTGATTTTTGAAACGTTAACGGACACTGCAACTTCACGAGAACCAGAGAGCCGTCGAGTTGAACCACTCGGAGGCTCTTTTTTCATATGGGTCCATAAATGATGAGTGTTTGTCATCAACTATTCTCAAGGAACGTTTTGACGTTTTAACGCTTAGTTTCTACCTTGCTACCATGAAGCGTGCAACAGTCTATTTCGATGAGGATTTACACAAGGCCCTTAAACTGCGATCGGTTGAGAGTTCGACAACTCTTTCCGAATTTGTGAATGAGGCGGTCAAGAATGCGTTGGCCGAGGATTTGGAGGATTTGGAAAGTTTCCGGGAGCGTGAATCTGAGCCGTCCATCGATTTCGAGACCTTTCTTCGAGGGTTGAAGAAAAATGGAAAACTATAAAATTGAAATCAAACCCACGGCGGGTAAGGAGCTGGAACGACTTCCCTCAAAAGATAAGCTTCGAGTCATCAAACGCATTCGGGACTTGGCCAGGGATCCTCGGCCTG
>JAQCFT010000323.1 GCA_027619545.1 Verrucomicrobiota bacterium
TTGGGCACGTCGCACCTCGTCCAACAACAAGTTCGGCGTGGTTGTTCAAGGCAAACAGATCGTCACGACGGCGGATTTTCTTTTCGATCATACCGTATTGCGTGTTCAGAAGGGTGGACGTGGTTCGTGGTATGAGGCCTCTTTGAAGTGGATTGATTACCATGCCAATCTGGCCCTGATTGCAGTGGAGGATGAAGCCTTCTGGGAAGATTTGGTGCCGGTGAAGTTTGCTGATCCAGTGCCAACTGTCGGTGATGTGCGCTTGATTCGCTGGAATGATGGCCGGTTGGAAATGCGACGACTGGAAATGAATCGCCTCCGAATGGGGCGGGGGGCACTCACTTACATTGACATTCCGCAGTTGGAACTGGATTCCGAAATTGACGGGGTGGGTTGGTCAGAAGCAATCGTTCACCAAGATCGAGTGATAGGTCTAACCTCTTCGCAAGCCAGAAGCAAGTGCACCGCCGTTCCCTCGTTTTTTGTGCAACAGGTGTTGGACTTGGTCGCTGAGGATAAATATCCGGGACTTGGTTATTTCAATTTTTACTGGAAACGCGCCGAGAATCCGGCAGTACTCGACTACCTGAAATTGCCGGGAGAAAAGCGTGGTGTCATCGTAACCGAAATCATTGCGGTTCCCGGTCATGAAACAGCTCTGAAGCCCAAGGATATTCTGCTGAAAGTGGATGGCTTTGATATCGACATCGTGGGTGACTATGACGATCCCGATTATGGTAAAATGATGCTGGAACGTCTGGCGACGCGTGATCATTGGGCCGGTGATAAAATCCCGATGACCGTCTGGCGTGACGGTGCTTCGGTAGATATCGAGTTCAAACTGGCTCAGGCGGACTTTTCCAAACAATACGTTCCTACCTCTCAATTTGACATGCCCCCATCCTACATGATGGCGGGTGGGCTTGTGTTCCAGCCGTTGACCGAGCCTTACCTGCAGAGTTGGGGAGCTGAATGGAAACGCAGGGCTCCCGTCCGATTGGTACGACTTTCAGAAAAACCCGCCAGTGAGGAAGAAGCCGGATGCGTTGTCCTTTCCCTGGTGTTACCAGACCCATACAATCTCGGTTACCAGGATTATCGCTACCTTGCCCTCGAGAAAGTCAACGATGTGAAGATCATCGATTTACCCGATCTGAAAAAAGCGTTCGATCAGCCGAAGGACGGCTTCCATGTCATTGAATTCATGCATGGCGAAGCGGTGAAAAGAATGGTGCTTGATGCCGAACTATTGAAATCCGCCACCCAGCGCGTGATGTTCCGCTATCGTTTGCCAACCGATTACGTGGTGGGTGAGGAATAGGGGACTCCCTGCGATTTGGGTTTTTCCGTTGTGTTCTTGAGATCAGAACTGAGCTTTTCATCGCCGGGACGGGTGGTTGCAAACAGCCGTAGATGCGTGAGCAGTTGTTTGCGACTATGTGCGATGAGCCAACTGGACCAACCCAGGCCCATGAAAAACCAGGTTCCCAACATGAAATACTCCTCGCTGACCGGCAATTTCACCGGGCGCCCTTGAAAGGCGAGCATGGAAAAGAATGACAGGGTGAAAAGGGTGTAAACAATCCAGGGAAGCATCAGGACCGTGAAGATCGTGCCGCTGATGGATCGGTTCACATATCTCGCTTTGGCACTGTTCCAGAGCCCGTACCAGAACAGGGCCAGAGAATCCATGACGATCAGAACAAGATGTGCCATGAACATGGTGGCCATGTAGGAGGCGTCATCCGCTCCAATCCTCCCGCTGTCCAATAAAAGAATCAGGGCGAAGAAGACGGTGAGTGCACAGATGAAAATCACGGGACCGAGAAATTGCCGGAGGATCGCCATCCAGTGGCCGTGGAGCACATCCTTGACCTTGAGCGGTGTGCTGAAAAGCAGTTCCAACGCGCCACTGCGACGGTCGTCCGTCAGTCTCTGGCTGGCCTCCGCCCCTACCCAACACTTTACCAGTACACTCCCCAGGTAGGCGGTCATGATGAAATTGGCCGGCTCGGTGTAAAAATTTCGACCATACTCCAGGCTGCCCCACAACCAGTAGAGCCCCCCCAGCGCAAAAACGATCCAAGGGTAAAGTGTCTTCAATCGACTGCGACTATAGAGCCAGAGCACAGGATTCTTATCCAATAAGGTCCTTCTCAGTATTGCTTTGGTCTGCTGGTTGCCTTGATCAGCTTCCAGGATGCGTTTGCTCCGCTTCAGTTGTGCCTCAGACGCGGGGCGATCCTGCCAACGGGAAGCCACAACTATCGATGAGGTGATCAATAATCCCCAGATAAAAACATGATTGGTAATCAGAGATTTCCAGAACGGCCAGGAGTCTGCGGAATAGGCCCTTTCTGACATCATGCCCATCCCGTAAACCGCACTGTGGAAAAAGAATTTGTCGACCACCCATTGAGGTGGGTTTTCATTGGTAAGTAGTCCGGTCAGTACCCATAGAATGGGGGCGGCTCCGAGAAAAAAGACCATCAATCCCAAGGTGGTGAATGCTGCTCGCATAGCTTTGGTACTGATCACCGAGGCATAGATGCCGACCGAAAGAGAGAGCAGCATGGTGTTGGAAAGCACCAGAATCAGGCGGCCGAATTCAGAAGCACTCACGCTACCCAACAGCAACGGGATGGCCAGCACCGGCATCACCGCCAGCAATCCGCTGACGGATTTGAGGGAGGTTGCCGCGAGCTTGCCAAAGACGACGTCATAGCCTTTCAGATCGGTTAAAAAGAGCAACCCGAGGGTGCCCTCCCGCTTTTCTTCGCTGATGCAGTCGGAAGTCACCCAGATGCCCGACATGGCACAATAGAAAAAGGTGAAGCTCGAAAGTGTGTAGAACAAGCTCATCCCCATCGTGCTGGGTGCGGCGGTTTGCATGAAGAACATGAACAGTCCTGTAATGACGATGGACACGGTGGCAAAGACCGTCCTGCCGACGTAAAGGGAGCGCTGCCGGGAGGCAACCTTCAGTTCTCGGCCTACTACTGGGAATAATCTCATGGGTTGTTTCGGGTCGAAACGATGCGGTCGGTTGTTTTATTGGGTGTCTCCACGGGTGACACGCAGAAAGACTTCCTCAAGTCCTACTTCCTCTTCTTTCAGTCCATGAATTGCTATGCCGTTTTCCACTAAAATTTTCGCAATCACACTGACATCCGCATCGTGCGAAGCCATGGTCACACGGATCCTGTTATCGACCATTTCGGCTTCGGATACTTCCGAACGGGTTTTCAGAAATCCGATGGCCCTGTCCGGCTCGCCACCCACGGTAACCCACACGATGTGGTTCATTTCCATCTGCTGTTTCACACCCTGCACCGGACCGCTGTAGATCAATTTACCGCGCTCGATGATGGCAACACGATTGCAGAGTGATTGCAGTTCGCTCAGAATGTGGGAGGAAATGATGATTGTTTTGCCCATGCGCTGCAATTCCTGCAGGATGGCCATCATTTCAATGCGGGCCCGGGGATCCAGTCCGCTCGCCGGTTCATCCAGTAGCAGCAGGTCGGGATCGTGGATCAGCACTCTCGCCAGTCCGATGCGTTGCTGCATCCCGCGGCTCAAGGCTCCGATGAGCGCACCGGTCTTTTCTGAGAGTCCCACCAATTCCAGTACATCCTTCACGGTTTTCTCCCGTTGTTTGGATGGGATGCGGTAACAGGCCCCGAAGAAGTCCAGGTATTCCGTCACTTCCATGTCTTTGTAAACACCAAAGAAATCGGGCATGTAACCGATGATATGACGTACCGCATCCGCCTCGGTGACCACGTTTTTTCCGAGCACGTTGGCGGTGCCGGAGGATGGTTTCAAGAAGGTGGCAAGGATGCGGAGAGTGGTGGTTTTTCCCGCTCCATTCGAACCGATGAATCCAAACAAATCCCCCTGGTTGACGGTCAGGTTCAACATGCTGAGGGCGGTCATGTTGCCATAATGACGGGTCAGCATGTTCGTCTCCACCGCAGGAACCTTCTTGCTCATGGCTGGAGCTGTTTCCGTTGCCGATTGCACGTCTTGGACGCCTGTTTCGTCGTTGTTTTCTGTGGTCATGGGTAAATCATGGTTGAGGGTTCTCGGTCGAAGCTTTCAGCGGAATCACTACCCGGATCAACGTGTTCTTGGCAGTCCGTTTTGGATCAAACGTGTTCAGTGCCTGCATGCCCAGGTCAGACTCTGACCAGGCCAGCAGTACCGCCTTGTCGCTTTCAAGGTGACGGGTCAGATCCAGGTTCGACTGGTAAATGAAGTTCTGTCCGTTTCCTGCCAATTTGTAGATGCTGCCCATCATGGAAATCACCGAACTTGCCTCAAAAGGTTTGTTCAGGCGATAGGTGTGCCCCAACGCACGCAGCCGGCTGTCCAGAGCAGGTCTGAAGTTGCTGGAATGATTGCGCAGAAAATCCCGCAGGTAAACGGACTTGGTTTGGGTTAGGTCAAAGGTTTGACTGGCGGACGGTCCTTGGGGGAGTCCGTCGAGATCGTAAACCTTGTCCCCGATCATCAGGCGTAACCGGTCGAAAGCGTATGGAACCATATTCCTCACAGTCAGCATGGCGGGTTCGCCGTTGCTCGAGGATACCTGAGCCTCGAGAACGTTGTTTTGGAGGGTGTCATACCAGTCGCTGATGAACAAACGACTGGTCCATACCGGAACCGACACCCCGGCCGCAAAGCCGTCGCTCATCTTGAGCATTTCGGACTGCCGGTTGCCTCCTTGCGAACCGCGCCACAAACCGGTGGCTTCCATGCGGAGCGACCCCAGGTTGCGCTGTGACCTGAGTTCGTATTGGGCGGTGACGGGTGAATAGAGCGCGCCATAGGTCCGGCCGCGTGCCATTGATTCCTGGCCGAAGGGAATGACATCCACCACATGCAGCTCATTCCATTCCGAGTCGCCCGCTCTGAGTTTGAATCCAATGTAATAAATCAAACCGGAAAACAGAGCGACATATGCCGGAAAAGTCACCCATGTCCACATCTGCTTGTTCAGTTTTTTGAGGATGATGCGATCGATCGGACCGATGAACAGGAGGTAGACCACCAACATCAACATCAGCCATTCCACGGGCAACTTGCGTATCTGACGGCTTTCAATCATGGAACCAAACAAGCCATCCACGCCTTCCCCTCCGTAGGAATTTCGATTGCCTACTTCAAACCAGCGCCCGGGGATGCCGGATAATTTGGCCCAGAACCACGGTTTGTTTTCCCAGCTCTTGATCGGTTCGCGTTCGGGTGAAAATGTCAACACGGTCACCTGACCACGTCCTCGAACGGCATGGATGATCAGTGGAATTCCGTTTTGTTCCGCCAGAACGGTTCCGTCAGTTACCCGGCCGAGAACGATGGGCATCGGGGCTGCATCTACCTGATCATCCGATCGGACGCGAGTATACCGGTTTTCAAGGCTGTCCGCACGGGCATTGGACTGACGGTATTGATTTTGATCAATGAGATCGGGATCGCAGGTGGGGGCAGGGTAGGATTTGAGCGATGGATTACGTATCCATTCCTCAAATGTTCCGTCCCAGGTGATGGAGGATACGCCTGTCGGAACGAATGGCATCAAGGAGCCGAGCCATGGGACTGCAGTGACTTCGGCGGGTTCATCCATTGCAACGATCCAGTGCCCCCCCTGAGCCAGC
>JAQCFT010000324.1 GCA_027619545.1 Verrucomicrobiota bacterium
TTCGCCGATCTGCTTGATTTCACGATATATCCGCGTATCTCCTTTGCCAGTATGAGAGAGAACGCCACCATAGAACTTCTCAGAACCAATGCGTGGCTGACGCCAGAAAAAGAACAGGACCCCGTCACAACCACGCGAAATCAATTGATATGTGAACAAACGCACCACCCCGGGCCGAACGAGCGAATTGACCTTTTGCCAGTTCACATTACCCGCCTTTTGTTCCATCACCCAGAAGCCCTTGTGGCTTCCATCGGGCAACAAACAATTTTCCTTCTTCAACGAGCGAAGGATATCCACTTCCATGGCATTTTCCGCGGGTTTGGATTTAATGGTGGCGTAACTGTCCAGAGAGGTGAAATCAAGCGTCTCCGCGACATCAAAATGATCATAATGCCGTGACAAAGCACGCATCATGGTGGTTACGGGTTTGCCAGGAGTCAGTTCTTTGAGCAGATCCGCCTGCATCTTGATGTAAGCGACAATGGTGTCACTGGAAAAGCGCATCCAATCCAGCACCAAAGCAGGGTTGTGAACTGTCGGGGCGCGCTGAGGCATGGGAACTTCCGAGAAATCATTGACCAGTTGTCCCCAAAAACGCCCTCCCATGCAGTCGTTGAGATTTTCAACAGTCTCATATTTGGCCTGCAACCAGGCATGCCAGTCATTTCGGGTTTCCTCGTTGAATGAAAACTCGGTGGTATGCCCCCCCACACCCGAATCGATCTGCCAGGCAACCAATTGCTCATGACCGCCGGTTGCTTTGGCAAGTTCGGTGACGATGCGCTTACTGTAATCCCAGAATACCCCGCTGTTCAAACAGGCTGCGTGGCGTGTGCCTTCATGATGAGGAAGGCCATTCTCATCGACGGGCAGAACCTCCGGATGTTTGCGAGTCAGCCAAATAGGTGGAGCTGCGGTAGGGGTACAGAGTACTACTTTAATCCCATGCTTCTTCATGACGTCCATGAGTCGAAGCATCCAATCAAACTCAAACTTCCCTTCCTCGCGCTCACAGATGCCCCAGACGTATTCGCCGAACCGAATCACATTCACACCCGCCTCCGCCATCAAGCGGGCATCCTCCTCCCATCGTGCTTCGGGATTGTCCTTGGTTCCAGCATACGGGAAGACCCAATGCTCCGGATGATAATCGACTCCGAAATACATAGTGCTTGAAAGGGGTTACACTCCGTAAGCTACTCCTGCTGGAAGCCGCCCGCAATGTAAAACCGCCTTTCAGAGCAATCTTTTCCAAATATCAGGGAAGAATACCGCGAATACGCATCCAGCGTTCACAAGAGACAGGCCAAGTGGAGCATGGGAAACGAGATTCACGTAAGCCAAATCCATGCCCTCCCCCATCATACAGATGGATCTCTGAGTGAACTCCAACATCTTTCAACGCTCTCCCGAGTAAGATACTGTTATCTACTGTGATCGGATCATCCATGGCATGCGCAAAAAACATCGGCGGAGTGGATTCAGTCACCCGGACTTCAGGCTTTAACAGCCGCCTTTCTTCGTCCACCAGCCAGGCTGGATAAACCAGGACGGCAAAATCGGGACGCGAAGGCAGGTCATCAATCGCATCAATGGGTTGGTAATGATTTCCTTCGTGAAGAATGGAGGTCATGGCTGCTGTCTGACCGCCCGCCGAAAAACCAAGAATGCCGACACGATCAGGATCCAACTGCCATTCACTCGCACGACTTCTGACCAACCTTACCGCCCGCTGGGCATCTTGAACAGCAGAACGCCAAAGGGGTTCTTTGTGCCTGGCTGGCACACGATACTTGAGAATAATCCCGGTCACCCCTATCGAATTCAGCCAGTCAGCCACCTCGGTCCCTTCCAGATCCCAGGCAAGAATGCGATGCCCCCCTCCCGGACAAATCACCACCGATGCCCCTGTATCCAATTCTTTTTGAGGCCTGTAGACAGTGATGGTTGGATTGGACACATTGGTGATTCTTGCAACTCGTTTGCCTTCCACTTTACCGGAGTCTTCGGTGGTCATGTCCTTCTCGGGAGGCAATTCCATGGTGTCATCCGGCGGATCATTCGGCCATACAGGAAGCACCATTGGATCTGCTGCAAGGGTACTCAAAACGGCCCAAAAGCCGCATAACAAGCTTATCGCACGTAGTTTCATGGGTTCTGTGAAAAGGGAATCAATAAGGATGATCAAAATTCTATCGTCTCAAGCCGTTCCGGTACCGTCACGGAAGCCCCGGGCAATATCTCTTTGAGTGTTTGTGAAAACTGAAGAGACTGTTCCTCCTCGCCATGTACCACGGTCACCTTGGCAAGACGACCGGTCAGATTCTTGACGTACTGAATCAATTCCTGACGATCGGCATGCCCGGAAAAAGCATCCACCCGCGCCACCTTGGCACGCACTTCGACCGGCTCACCAAAGATGTTCACAGGATTCATGTTATTACAAATCTTGGAACCCAGTGTGTTTTGCGCACAATACCCGACGAACAAAACCAAATTACGAGCATTACCGATATTGTTTTTCAAATGATGTCGAATGCGTCCGGCTTCACACATGCCAGATGCGCTGATGATGATGGCAGGTTCCCGCAGTTCGTTGAGCTTTTTTGAATGTTCGACATGGCGGATATATGTCAGGTTTTCCATACCAAACGGATTGGCTTCATCGTGGAGAAATCGGTAAATTTTTTCGTTATAACACTCCGGATGAAGTCGAAAAACCTCCGTTGCATTGACACTCAGCGGACTGTCCACAAATATGGGAATCTTGGGGATGGTCCCGTTCAAGGTCAGTTGATGCAGGGTGTATACAATGAGTTGCGTTCTCCCCACAGAAAATGCGGGAATGATGACCTTTCCTTTTTGATTCAACGTATCATTGACCAATTTCCCCACTTCTTCCTTGGCGTGAACACGGTCTGAATGATCACGCCCACCGTAGGTGCTTTCAATCTGAAGAAAATCCACTCCATCAACCGCCTGAGGATCGCGAAGAATTTCGTGCCCGCCCCGTCCCACATCACCACTGAACAAATAACGGAACCGACGCCCATTCTCCTCCACATCCAACACCACCTGAGCGGATCCCAGAATGTGTCCGGCGTCTTTAAATGTCACCTTCACGCCTTTGGCGATCATCATGCTTCGATCATAATTGATGGCAACAAACTGCGACACCGCCTGTTCCGCATCCTTGGCCGTGTAGAGCGGTTCAACTGGACCCTGCCCTTTTTTGGCACGTTTGCGCGAAACATATTCGGCATCGTACTGCTGGATATGAGCCGAATCCGCCAGCATGATGGCGGCCAGATCGCGCGTGGCAAATGTGCAGTAGATATTCCCCTGAAAACCCTGTCGGCATAAATTGGGAAAATTTCCACAATGATCAATGTGAGCATGACTCAACACCGCTGCATCAATTTCAGACGGATCAAACGGAAAAGTGCGATTTCGCTCGATGGTTTCATCGCGTCGACCTTGGTAAAGCCCACATTCAAGCAGGATCTTCTGGCCATTGACCTGGATGAGGTACATCGAACCCGTCGTAGTACGGGTGGCTCCGATAAATTGAACGTGCATGAGACAAGCATGCCGCGAGACCAGAGCGCCCTGCAAGGAAAAGTCTTTTCAAGTTCCGAAAGAAATTGAATGCTCAGCCCTCCCATTTGGAAAGAAACAAACCAAAAATGACCAACAACCTGACATCACGCTCATACTGGATCAATTACCTCCTGATCTTCTTGGGAGCGTGTGGGATCCTCAGTTCTGTGAGGGCTTTCGACATGACCCATTCCAAATGGACGATCGTCCTGAAGACACATTCGAATGACGGCAATGTAGACTACAAAACCCTCAAACAAAACAGCACACTGTTGGACAGCTACCTTACCTCCATCGCCGAACTTACATCAAACGACTTTGAGCGCTGGAAAAACGAAGATCAACTGGCGTGCCTCATCAATCTCTACAACGCCTCCACCATTCGTCTAATTCTTGATGAATACCCGGTCAAAAGCATCAAAGACATCGGCTTCCTCCCCCATGCCGCCTGGCGCAGAAAGTTCGTATCGTTGTGGGGCGATCAAGTCTCGTTGAATCACATCGAGCACGAGTTGATCCGACCACGGGCCAAATCCCATCCGGAAATTCATTTCGCGCTTGTATGTGCAGCCAAAGGTTGCCCACCCTTGAGAACAGAGGCCTATACCGGCGACCAGTTGATCAAACAACTCCACGATCAGGGTAGAACATTCCTCTCCAACATTTCAAAAAACCGGGTTAACCAGGAAACCAGCACGCTTCACTTGTCCCCAATTTTCGATTGGTACAAAGACGATTTTGAATTGAATGCGGACTCGATCAATGAATACCTCACCACCTCGTTTCCTAAACTGATTCCACCAGAAGCGCGCCACTTCTCAATCAAGTGGACAGAATATGACTGGGACCTGAACGGACTCTAGCTCTAGAATCCACAGGATAATCCTTGAGTATTCAAAATCGAGTAGAATAAGCTGCGTCAACTTAGTTCATGGAGCTCTATAAAGGATTTTTCCACCTGATCCGTAAATTAAATGAGCAAAAAGCCTCATATTCCGTGGTGGGTGGGATCGCTCTTGCCTTCCATTCCCTTCCCAGATTCACGCGTGATATTGACATTCTGGGAGTAAAAGAAGATATCGAAAAATATGGTCAGATTTTTACTGAGCTTGGATATATCTCCTTGGGAAGTCCTTGGACTTTCGAAAACACAAACATTACTTTGCATCGCTATGGAAAACGTAGTCAGGAGTCCAGGGAAGAACTATTGGTGGTAGACTTGCTTATAGGAAACGAACCATCACACATGAAAGTCATAGAACAAAGTATCATCGATGAATCTCCGGCTGGAAACGTTCGTTTAGCAAGACGTGAAGATTTGATTTGGATGAAACAGTTGCGCAGCTCCCCCCAGGATCTCGTTGATATCGAAAACCTCAGGAAATCACATGACCAGGATTGAGCGAACTTTGAAGGAACTGGATGACATGCGTCAGTTCTACTTCAGGATCAAGGACAGAAAGAAAAAAACGGAGTCAGACAACACCCATTTGGAGCCTGATGTGCATGAAAAGCTACCGAATCACATCCAAGCTCTAAAATCCTCCGATATGGAGCAAAAAGAAAGCAGGTGAAAAATTCATTTTTCCACCTGCTGAATCGTGATTGAAAATTTGAATCGAACTCCGGTCAGAACTCAAAGGTCACGTCGCTCAAGCGGGTTTTGATTTCGTTGAGCACGCGTTGTTCTTCTTCGATGCTTGGGGCTGCGAAGGTCACACTGAAGCGAAGGAAAGCGCCGGCATCGTCCCAAGGTACGGTTGAGATCAATTTTTCACGAATCAACCACTGGGAAGCGGCCTCCGCGTTCTCAAACGAAATGCGATTTCCATCAGCGGCAACCGCAGCCTTCGGGCAAGGCAGATACAGGAAGAAAGAACCGCCGGGCTTGATGGCGTCCAGCCCAGCCCCTCGCAAAACCTCCACGAGCCCGTCCATGCGGCGGCTGTATTTGGCTGCGATTTTTTCCGTAATTTCCGGGTGATCCCAGCAATAGGCAGAAGCATGCTGAATGGCGAGGAACTGACCGGAATCGGTGTTGTCCTT
>JAQCFT010000325.1 GCA_027619545.1 Verrucomicrobiota bacterium
TGCCGCGAAACCCGCTGCTGCCGCCCCTGCCGCCGCAGGAGGAGCTGCTGGTTCCACTCAAAAGCTTCCGTCTGCCGCTCCCAAGGCAGCTCCTGCACCCGCAAGTGCCGCAAAATCTCCCGCAAAGCCATCCCCAGCCATGGCGCCACGAGCTTCGGCAGCAGCCGCTACTGTGAGTGGTGCTGACAAAGGGTTGGCTGTTGCCGCTATCATCGTGTCCTTGCTGGTGGCCGCAAGACTGTTCTTTCTCTAAGGAGAGCGGCTTTACATTCAGTATACTGAGAAGCAATTTTAACTATTTATATAAGCACTACGCGACATGGAGAGTATTAACGAAGCGGATTTTAATGAGAAGGTATTGAATGCATCACAACCTGCCCTGGTGGATTTCTGGGCGGAGTGGTGTGGGCCATGTAAAATGCTGGCCCCTGTACTGGAGGAGTTATTCAACGACAATCAGGGTAAGATCAACATCTTCAAGGTGAATGTGGACCATAACCAGCAACTGGCTGTTCAGTTCAACATTCGCTCCATCCCAACCCTCTTGTTCTTCAAGGATGGTCAGGTTCAAGAACAAGTGGTCGGGCTCAAGAACAAATCGGATTTGCAGGCGAGCATTGATCGCATTGCCGGTTAAAACCTGCCTCGGAACGACCTGTTGGTTGCCCGTGGTTAATCAGCGCGGAGACAGATATGGCGTTCCTTTTTAACGCGGGCCCGGCAGCGGTCCAGTCGGAATTTTATCACCAGCTTGGCACCATGTGCCAGGCTGGTCTTTCTTTGCCCCAGAGCCTTGAAGCGCTGGATCGATCGCGCGGGTTTCGGGCTTATCAAAGTCGCATCCGGGATTGGCGTCAGTCCATAGAACGGGGAGAAACGTTCAGTGAGGCAGTGGCCCATTCCAAAGGCAATGTGCCTGAGTTCGATCTGGCATTGTTATATGCCGGCGAAAACTCGGGACGATTGGACGATTGCTTTCAGTTACTTTCTGAATATTACCGAACACGCGCTGAAAACATTCGGGAAACGAGAGGTCTGCTGGCATATCCCGCCTTGGTGGTGCACGCTGCGGCGTTCATTATTCCGTTTCCAGCTTTGTTTCAATCCGGTGATTTGGTGGCGTACGCCAAGGCTTCATTGGGTGTCTTATTGCCCATTTACATACTGTTGTTTGTGCTGTCCTGGGCATTCAACGGTACCCGCGGAAACACTGTTCGTCGTTTTGTCGAATTGATTGTCTGCATGGTGCCGCTTTTGGGTGCGGGATTGAAGGCTCTGGCGGTATCCAGATTCAGTCTGGCCCTGGAAGCATTGCTCAATGCCGGAGTGTCCATCACGCAAGCCTGGACCATCGCATCTCAGGCAAGTGGTTCACCTTCTCTTGCCTCCTGGGTGAAGTCCTTTCCTGAAGCGATGGATAGAGGGCAAACACCTTCCGAATGGATCGAGCATTGCTCCTACTTCCCGGAATTGTTCAGAATGTCCTACACCACCGGAGAGGCTTCCGGGCGTCTGGATGAGAACCTGAAACGCCTCAAGCGGATTTATGAAGAGGAAGGAAACCGCAAAATACGAACGTTTTCTCAATGGCTGCCGAGATTGATTTATTTCGGGATCATGTTCGTTATTGCCCGTTACATCCTTTCGTTCTGGACGGGATATTATGACAACATTTTTAAATCGACAGAATTCTAAAAGAGGAATGACTTAAAGGGACTATGTGGACGATTGAGGAAATACAGGCAGACGCATCGCTCAGGGAAAAAGAGTTTCCAGTCTGCCGCGATCAGATTTTTTTGGGACACGCTGCTGTGTGTCCATTGCCCAGCAGGGTAGCCAATGCAATCCAACATTACGCAGGTGAATGCCAATACGGTGATCAGGAAGAAGCTGCCATGCGGTTGAATGCTGAAACCAGGGCGCTGGCCGGTAAATTATTGGGTGTTTCATCCAGAGAAGTCGCTTTGGTCGGTCCAACCAGTCTTGGGCTGAGTTTTGTGGCAACCGGTTTTCCGTGGCGCAAAAATGATCACATACTCGTGTACTTCGATGATTATCCATCCAATGTTTATCCCTGGATGGCTCTGGCGGATTGGGGTGTCGAGGTGCGTTTCTTGAATACCACCGCTCCGGGACGTATTCGCCCCATGGATGTGCTGGGACAGATTGATGAAAGCACGCGCATGGTGGCATTGGCTTCCTGTCATTTTCTCAGCGGATTCCGGATCGAGGTCGATGCCATCGGTAAACTGTTGCGTGATCGGGGGATTGCTTTTTGTCTGGATGCCATTCAGACCATCGGTGCCTTTCCTACCCCTTTGGATCATGTTGATTTCATGGCTGCGGATGCCCATAAGTGGATGCTTGGGCCTTGCGCCGCAGGCTTGTTTGTGGTGCGCCAGCACATGCAGGATGTGCTGCGACCAACGACTTTTGGTTGGCACAATGTGGCTTGTCCGGACTTCGTGGCCGCAGAAGACTTTGAATTTCAAAAAGACGCACGCCGTTATGAAGCGGGAAGCCATAACTCCATGGGTATTGTCGGGCTGCATGCTTCTTTGAAAATGCTGAATGATCTTGGTGTGGATCAAATCGGAGCCGATTTGCTTGCCAAACGAACATTCCTGTGTGCCGGTCTGGCTGAGAAGGGCTTTCAAGTACTTCATCCAGATCTGCCCGATGAGAACGCGAGCGGGATTGTGACCTTCCACAAACCAGGTGAGGATATGGCTAAATTGCACCATGACCTGAAGGAGAAGCGAATTCTGACCTCGCTTCGAGTGGATCGGAAGGGACAAAAGTATATTCGTTTGTCTCCTCACTTTTACAATACATATGGGGAGTTGGAGCAGGTGGTCGGGGCGGTGTGAGTCATTGTTTTCGGTCCAGATATGGGGTGTCCTCAATCTGGTGAAATCGACAACCTTTTATGGCGAATGTAAACAAAGCTGCCCGGTTCTTGCGAACCGGGCAGCTTGCTTTCGTTTCTTTATCTAACCAGGAATCAGAAACAAGGATTAATAATCCACCGCTGGCTGGAAATTTGGATATCCGGAAATTCCGTGTTCTCCCACGTCCAAGCCTTCTTCTTCTTCCTGCTCGGTTACTCGCAACCCAACAACTGCCTTCAAGATTCCGAAGACAATCAGTGAGAAAACAAAGGCAAAGGCGGAGATGGCAGCGGTCCCAATCAATTGAGTTACGAAACTACCACCGCCAAAGATGCCGACAGCCAAGGTGCCCCAGACACCGCAAACACCGTGAACCGAAACGGCACCGACCGGATCATCGATTTTGATGCGGTCAAAAAAGATCACAGACAGAACGACGAGCACACCGGCAATCGCTCCTGTGATCACTGCAGCCCAGGGGGGGATGACATCCGCTCCGGCGGTGATGCCTACCAGTCCGGCGAGCATACCGTTCAATGCCATGGAAAGATCAGGCTTTTTGAGCACAACCCAGCTGAACAAAGCCGCAGCCAAACCGCCAGCACAACCGGCGAGTGTAGTGGTGACAAAAACCAGCGAGACACCGACCGGATCAGCACTCAATACCGAACCTCCGTTGAATCCGAACCATCCAAGAAACAACATGAAGACACCAACGGTTGCGAGGGGCATGCTGTGACCAAGAATGGGTTTGATTTGTCCGTTCACATATTTACCACGGCGTGAACCGAGCAGTAACACTGCAGCCAAGGCTGCGAATCCTCCAAAGGCGTGCACCAGGCTGGAGCCGGCGAAGTCGGCGAATCCCATTTCGGACAGCCATCCACCGCCCCACTGCCATGAACCGGTGATGGGATATCCGATGGCCACCAGGATGGTTGCTCCGATCATGAAAGATCCAAGTTTGATGCGTTCTGCAACGGCTCCGGACACGATGGTGGCAGCGGTTGCTGCGAACATGGCCTGGAAGATGAAATCAGACCAGTAGGTGTAATCTGCGTATTGGTTCGTCAAGTTGGCCACTGCGTCGGCACCTTCCGCGAATCCATTGGGTATCGGGCTGCCCATGGCAAGGAATCCAGGGATTGTCCAGGCGTCTCCCGGATACATTGAAACGAATCCCCACAAGGCATAGGTCAAGACACCCATGGAAATGATAAACACGTTTTTGAACAGGATGTTGACCGTGTTTTTCTGACGTGTCAGGCCGCTTTCCAAGGTGGCGAATCCAAGGTGCATGATGAACACCAGAGCTGCCGATATCAGGATCCATAGATTGTCCACCATGAACTTGGGATAGGCGACCGGCATGGCCTGAAATTCCTCCATGGTGGTGAACGCAGGTGCTTCCTCCTCGGCTTCTGCTGCGACTTCCTCGACGGTGGCGGCGACTTCCTCCGCCGCGATCAAATCAAATGATCCCAGGCTGGTCAGGCTGAAGATCAGGGCTAAAAATGTGAAAAGTTTTTTCATAGATTCTCTGTATTTGTCAGGTTTGCGGTAATTCGAAAGATGTTAGTTTGTGGTTTGTTTACAGGGCCTCGTCTCCGTTTTCTTCGGTTCGGATACGAACTGCTTTTTCGACGGGGTAGATGAATACTTTACCGTCTCCGATTTTGCCTGTCTTGGCTGATTTCACGATGGCGCTTGCCGCTGCATCGCATCGATCGTCCGGGACGACCAGTTGGATCATGATCTTGGGAAGGAAATCCACGGTGTATTCACTGCCGCGGTAAATTTCCGTATGGCCCTTTTGTCTGCCAAAGCCTTTGACTTCAGAGACTGTCATGCCGTCCACGCCGATGTCGCTCAGCGATTCTTTGACCTCTTCCAATTTGAAGGGCTTGATGATGGCTTCGATTTTTTTCATAGATTCGTTTTCTTATAATCAGGTGTCATTTAAGACAATTCCCACTTAGCAAAGGGTGTGCCAACCTGTTTTTTTGTGGTGTATGTGTTTTGTAACAAATTGGAAATCAGTGTTTAAAGTGTAAGTGGTTTGTTGGGTGGCTAGAAAATGCCACTCTTGGGATGGTTAAAAATCGACAGCCTTTGTTTTTTTATACAGCCATTCAAAGAAATCCGTTAGAGAGGCTTTTTTAAAAGAACGGTGCATGGTCAGGAGGTAGCGGCCCACGAGTTCATGGTATTGACAACCTTCCTTCTGCCGTAGTTAAGTCTTTTCATACCCCGTTTGGAGTGACCCGGATTCATGATGAGACATTTGAAGTTCAGCCCCATTACATTTTTACCGATGGTTCGTTGGTTGCAGTTGATGTTTGCCCTGGTTGCAACGGATGTCCTGATGGGGGAAGAGGGGCGCGAGTCCGGCGTGGTCAATTCTGTGAAAGTGGAGTTTTTCAAGCATGAATCACCCGGAACGAACACTTGGCCTGAAGAAAAGGTGTTTGAATTCACAGCCCCTGCGATGGCTTTTGACCGCATTCCTCAGTGTAATAATGCAAACGGCATTCGAGACGATTGGCCAAATCCTTTATGGATCAAGGCATCCTGCAGGGTCGAAATGCCCGGTGGACGACACCGGTTTTTACTTCGATCACGACGAGCCGCACGTCTATGGGTGGATGGCGTCGTGATTGCTTCCAATCCATTTCCGCCCAATATTCGTGATGGTCACGATCCGGTGGAAAGGCCTTACCTGGACCTCGGTCCGAATGTCCGGTTTCCCG